>JAUIHB010000192.1 GCA_030432465.1 Gammaproteobacteria bacterium | reverse complement strand
ATCAGAATGAGGCTTATGAATTACCACATGAAGTAACGAGCCTGCTATTAATGACTGCATAATAGATAATATATTGCTTTGTTTAAACATCATTATATGTTGGCTTCCAGCAAAACCAATGAGCGTAGTCAACCCCATAAAAAATAAAGTGAGCAGGGCATAACGCTCACCTAATAAAGGTTTAAGAATCCACCAAATAGTGAGTCCTACTGGCAAACGATGTAATACTATGGCGAGAGAAAGACCACTTGTCTGAGCTAAATTTGTACCTGTTTGGATTGCTATGCCATCAAGAGCTGCATGGACAAGTAACCCTGCAATACCTAATAAAATAGTGAGTTTGTGTGTTGTGTCTGCGGCTTGGCGAAAGGTTTTTTCTATGAGAGTGGGCCCAAAGAAACCTAATGCGCAAATCATTATTGAAAATATTCCTATCTTGGCATAGGTATCAGGAATAATTTCAAATAAAATTGTGCAACTAACCATGACAATGATAAAGCCATTAACAATTTTATCGGTACGTCTTAATGGTCCAAAGGTTTGGTAAACTAGTGGGCCGACAAATAATGAAAAAAAGCTAGCAACTAAGGCAATCATTCAAATAATTTACCAGGGTTTAGTATATTATTTGGATCAAATAGCTGTTTGATTGACTTCATTATGGTTATTTCTGTCGAACTACGGCTAAAGTGGAGGTAGTCTCGCTTTAATAAGCCTACTCCATGTTCAGCAGAAATACTGCCGTTAAATTGTTGTAGTATCTCGAATATTTTAGGGTTGGCTTCAGCACATAAGCTTTTGAACTCATCTAAAGGCATGTCTTTAGGTTTAAGAATATTAAGGTGTAAATTGCCATCACCAATATGACCAAACCAAATATTTTCAAAAGCGGGATAATTGCTGTTCACAAAACTATCTACAGCGGCTAAAAATTCACCAACTTGTGATGGTTTAACTGCGATATCATTTTTATAAGGCGGGTAGTGTGAAATTGATTCTGAAATACCTTCGCGGTATTGCCACAATTCTTCTGCTTGTTGATGACTTTGACTAATGACGCCATCGGTTAACCAAGCATTTTCTGCGGCAGTTTCAAATGCGTTAAAAGCTTTTTCAGTATCTTCTTCACTGGCAGCTTCAAACTCAATTAAAACATAATAATTACTAGGCTCTGCAAAAGGCGCTTTGATATCACGATGTGCCATAACTTTCTCTAATGCAGCTTGAGAGAAAAATTCAAATGCCATTAAATCGATTTGCGTTTGAAAATGATTCAATAAATCGGAAACATCGCTTAAATTCTCAACAGCCAACAACATCACCGTTGGTTCTTTGGGGGGATTAGTTAAGCGCATTGTCGCTTGAGTTATAATACCTAGGGTACCTTCACTACCAATGAGCAAATGACGCAAATCATAGCCGGTTGCATTTTTGACCAGAGCGTTATTCAGCTCAATTATTTCACCCGATGCTGTAACTACGGTGAGACCTGCAACCCAGTCGCGGGTTAAGCCATACTTTAACACTTTAATGCCGCCAGCGTTTGTTGCTATATTTCCACCGATTTGACTTGAACCTGCTGAAGCAAAGTCAACAGGGTAGTATAGGTTATTTTCAGTAGCAAAATTTTGTAATTGCTCAGTTATTACACCTGCGCCACAGTCAACTGTGCGATCAACTGCATTGAAGTTATCTAGTTGATTTAAACGGTCAAGGGATAAAATCAATTCTTGGTTAGTTGCACATGCTCCACCACTAAGACCCGTTCTTCCTCCTGAGGGGACAATTGCAATATTATTTTGTTGACAGAGTTTAACTACACTTGCAACTTCTTCTGTGTTAGCAGGTTTAACTAAAACAAGCGGATCTGGCTGGTAGAGTCGACTCCAGTCTTGGCCGTAATTTTGGAGATCTTCTGATTGATTAGAAACATAATTTTCCCCAACAATTTGGGAGAGTTGTTCGATAAACTCGGACATTCAATAAACCTTGGTACATTTCGGGTATGACTTGATTTTACGTATTGTACTGCTATCTAACAGCGAGTTATAGTGTTTTGTCTTAATGATTTTAGTGATTTAAAGAAATTATTTAAACCGATATAACTTGATGCTAAAAATCTTTTTACACAAGCTTGATTGATTATTTTTGCATCTATTTTGTATTAAATATTCTGGATTAAGAGCATACTGGAATAACTGAAACATTAGAAAGGAATGTCGCGACATGGTGGGCGCTAGTGGGCTCGAACCACTGACCCTCGCCTTGTAAGGGCGATGCTCTCCCAACTGAGCTAAGCGCCCATGTCGTCAACACGGGGCGCATTCTAGTGATAAAAAATTTATCCGTCAACAATTAAATTAATTATTTTTTTAAGCAGACAATTTGATAAAATACCAAGTAGTAAATTTATGATCATAAAAGTGAAAAAATCATGTCAGTAAAAACTCGATTTGCACCATCTCCTACAGGTTATCTTCATGTTGGAGGCGCTCGTACTGCTCTTTATTCCTGGTTACACGCTAAAGCAAATGACGGAGAGTTTGTTTTAAGAATAGAAGATACCGACTTAGAGCGCTCAACACCGGAAGCAGTAGAAGCGATTTTAGATGGAATGCGTTGGTTGCAACTGGACTGGAATGAAGGCCCTATTTATCAAACCCATCGATTTGATCGCTACAAAGAGGTAATTCAGCAGCTGGTTGACGAAGAAAAAGCTTATCCATGCTTTTGTAGTCGAGAACGTCTTGATGAGTTGCGTGAAACACAAATGAATAACAAACAAAAACCGCGTTATGATGGTAAGTGCCGTGGTTTAAGTTTGAGCGAAATGGATCTCAGTCGAGATCACGTCATTCGTTTTAAAAATCCAGTAGAAGGTAATGTTACTTTTAAGGATGTAGTTAAAGGGGAAGTGACTTTTGCTAATTCTGAGCTAGATGATTTAATTATCGCCAGAACTGATGGTTCACCAACTTACAATTTTACCGTGGTTGTAGATGATTGGGATATGGGGATTACTCAAGTAGTGAGAGGTGATGATCATCTAAACAATACGCCAAGACAAATTAATATTTTTGCTTCTTTAGGCGCAAAAGCTCCTGAGTTTGGACATGTTCCGATGATTTTAGGGGATGACGGCAAAAAGCTCTCTAAAAGACATGGCGCAGTGAGTGTTATGCAATATAGAGATGATGGGTACTTACCTCAAGCAGTATTGAATTATTTGGTTCGGTTAGGCTGGTCACATGGGGATCAGGAAGTTTTTTCAGTTAGTGAAATGATTGAGTTATTTGATATCAATCATATTAATAAGGCGCCATCGGCTTTTAATACGACTAAATTAAACTGGTTGAATCAGCAGTATATTAAAAATTTACCTGTTGACGAATTGATGCCACACCTTAACTGGCATTTGCAGCAAGCAGGCTTGAATATTAATGATGGACCTGCTATCGAAGCGCTGATTCCTGAATTTGCTGAAAGAGTGCAAACATTGAAGGATTTAGTTGAGATTATCAGGCCTTATTACAGTGATTTTGATGCTTTTGAAGAAAAAGCGGCAAAAAAACACTTACGTCCAGTGGCTAAAGAACCCTTAGAACGAGTTAATCAAAAATTAACGGCATTAACTGAATGGCGCCCAGATTCAATCCATAAGGCAATAAATGATGCTGCTGAAGAGCTATCCGTAGGGATGGGAAAAGTGGGGATGCCATTAAGAGTTGCGGTTACTGGTGCGGGCATGTCACCAAGTTTAGATATCACCCTTGAATGGGTAGGTAGAGATAGAACGTTGGCGCGAATACAAAAAGCATTAGCTTATATTCAGGATAGAGTAGAAGGGAGCTAATTTAATGCTAAACTACTGGATAACAGCCATAAAACTTATGCAAGTTAAGTCATTCACAAGTTGGATAGTATTAGTATTATTGAGTTGTTTAACAACATTTAATGCTCATGCCAGTGGCATTAAAATTTTAACCACCGAACCAAGTCAAGGTAGCATGATCGTTGGTCAACTGCTAGTCGATGGTGATGTCTATTTTGAACAAAAGCAATTGAAAGTTTCACCGGGTGGTATATTTGTATTTGGTGTTGGTCGTGATGCTGCTAGCTCTGTTGAATTGCTACTTAAGCAAAAAAATAGTGAAGTTAAATTTCCTATTAATATCAGACAAAGAGAATGGCAGATTGAAAGGGTTGATGGACTTCCTCCCGGTAAAGTTAACCCAAAATCAGAGGAAGTGTTGGCTAGAATTCGTCAAGAGGGAGGACTTGTTAAGTCGGCACGTTCTAAGGAAACTGAGTATAGTTTTTTTCAGGAAGATTTTATCCTTCCAGCTGAGGGGCGTATTTCGGGAGTTTATGGTAGCCAGCGTATTCTTAATGGTGAACCTAAACGACCACATTTTGGCCTCGATATCGCTAATAAAACTGGCCAACCTGTTGTGGCACCAGCCAGTGGAATTGTATCATTAGTGCATAAGGATATGTTTTATTCTGGTGGTACATTAATTATTGATCATGGCTACGGTATTAGCTCAACTTACATACACTTAAACTCGATAAGTGTTAAAGTTGGGGAAATGGTTAAGCAGGGACAAGAAATCGCTACAATTGGTGCAACTGGTAGAGCTACTGGTCCGCATTTGGATTGGCGGTTAAATTGGTTTAATACGAGGTTAGATCCGCAATTATTAATTAAGACATCAAAAGGTGAATAGCAAGTGTTAAGTTTTTTAGAAATTACAGACGGTTTCATTAAACTTTCTAAACAACCCCATAAAGAAGCTTTTGAACAATGGGTTGAATTGCCCAACCATGTTAAGTTGCGTCAGTTAGATTGTGGCGTACTACAAGTGTTACCTGCGCAGCCGACTAATGAAGCCTTGGTCATTTCTTGTGGTATTCATGGTAATGAAACTGCTCCTATTGAAATTGTTTCACATCAAATTAGTCAGATAGTTCTTGGAAGTATCATTCCTAAAGTGAATGTCCTGTATATCTTAGGTAATCCTGAGTCGATGAATATTTCACAACGTTTTGTTGAGCTAAATATGAATCGATTATTTGCTGGAGCCTATAAGAACTACGATCTTAGCGAAGCAACAGCTTATGAGATTAAACGTGCTGAGCGATTAGAGTCGCTTGTTTCAGATTTTTACCTAAGCTTCAATGACGAACAACGCATTCACTTAGATCTGCATACAGCGATTAAGCCTTCTTATCACAAGACATTTGCAATAAGGCCTTATGATGGTAAAAGAATAACTAAGTCTTCCAAAAAACTTTTGTTAGCGGCGGGTATTGAGGCGGTTTTACAACACAATAAGCCTTCAACTACTTTTTCTTACTATACAAATCATGTATTTAATGCCGAGTCATATACTTTAGAGCTTGGTAAAGTTAAGCCTTTTGGTGAAAATAATGCGGCAGATTTTGCGTTGGCTGTTCAGTGTTTAGATGCGCTTGTTCAAGCAAAAGACTTAGCACAGTTTGATGTGAGTAATTTAGTGGAATATAAGGTTGTTGCTGAAATTATTCGTAATACAGATGACTTTAAGTTTTATGTTAGCGAAAATGTCGAAAACTTTACTGCTTTTCCCCAAGGTTCATTGATTGCCGAAGATATTGATTATAATTATCGAGTCGCTTTTGCTGAAGAAGCCGTGGTTTTCCCCAATATTAATGTGCCTAATGGTCAGCGAGTAGCTGTTATGGTAACTAAAGTAAACCGAGACTAAGGGTAACTTTGTGAAGAAGTTCAAGCAGTTAACACATATTTAATTTAAACTGCTTAAATTGGTCATCAAATTAATAATAAGCTTATGAAAGTGAATCCGTTACTACTCTGTGGTGTTTTGCTCAGTCAAACTGTTATAGGTGAAGCTTTAAACTTTGAAGCGATAGCCAGAGCAGGGATTGATAGTAATCCTTTGCAGCTTTCAGATACGCTTAATGTTGTAGATGAAGAGTTTGCCTTAGCTGGTTTTTATTCTGACAGTCAATACGCCGATTGGATTTATTGGGATGTCAATGTTCAAAAATCACTGTATTTCAATGATTCTCGCATCGATCATTTTACGGGAGACTTTAGTTTAAAGCTTGCCGATGATATTGATATTGCAGGGTTTCCTCTGGGATATGAAGTCGGCGGTGGCTATGCTATGAGTGATGAGACTTATGTATCTAAAGAAACAGGATTAGTTGCAACTTATGATGATAATTCAATTTCTGATCGATTTGACCGTGAAGCTAATCATTATTTGTTAGGGATATCACATCCATTTAGCGAAAGGGTTCGCTTGTCATTACGTTATACGAGTGAGAAGAATGCATTTGAAACTTATGACTTTGATGGACTGGATAATTTAGATCATCAAGAAGATGCTACCCAACTTGGTATTCTATTTTCTCCTCAACAAAATGCACGATATTTCCTAAACTTTACACACTTTAAGCGTCGTTATGATGAGCGTTTGGACAGAAGTGATACAGGAGAACTGGTTGCTGATTCCGAGCTGTTGTTTAATCGTTATGGCGTTTCTGCTGGATATAATGTGGTTACTGAGTCTGATAATCACTGGCGTTTGGCATTCAGCTATATCAATCGGTCTTCTAACGGCACTCCTTATTATGATGCTCAGAGAGCTAAAGTTGAAATTGCTGCTGATTTTAACCTTGCTGACTATCATCAACTCAGTTTTCAACTTAATTATCATTCTTTTTTCTTTGATGAAAGTTTTGAGCAACCCTTCGCCTATCTGGATAAGGATGATATCGAAAGACAAGGGGGAGATTTCGTAGTGGAATACCGTTGGATTGTTGCGACATTTTTTAAGTCAAACTTAGGTTTTTATGCAAACTTAGCCTACAGCCAGTACACTAGTCCTAATGAGTTTTATGCGTTTGAAAGAAATCAAGCTTCATTAGGTGTTCGCTGGTCTATGGATTAATAGATCAGGATTAATGAATTAAAAGTAATTGCCAAGAGATTCGGCTAGAGAGTTAGGGATTAAGTCTGCGTGTAGTTTAGCTGGTTTAAAGCTATTGGGTATAAACTGATGAAATTGAAACAACTAATCAACTATTGTCAAAGTAAAGTTGCTGTGACTGAAGGGTATCCTTTTGGTGATGATATTTTGGTTTTTAAAGTTGGTGGAAAAATTTTTGCTATTGTTTCTGAAAAAGATGTGCCACCAAGAATTAATTTAAAATGTGATCCTGATGAAGCAATGGCATTACGTGATGTTTTTGAAGATGTTATTCCCGGTTATCATATGAATAAAAAACATTGGAATACTGTGATTGTGGGAGGCGATGTACCTAAAGGTGAGGTTGAGCGCATGATCGATAATTCGTATGATTTAATTATTAAAAGTTTGCCTAAGAAAGTTCAGGCAGCATTAATACCATCGAATAAACCTTAACAAATCTAGTCTTTTAGCTTTTTCTTTTCGGGTAAATTCTTGGCTCTCCAGCAGGACGTGTTCTAAACCTTTGATGTAACCACATGTAGTCTGCGGGTTCTTGAGTTAAATAGTTTTCTAAAAACTGATTGATACGTTGAGCATCGTTTTGCTCTGATTCGCTTGGAAAGTTTTCAAAAGCAGGGTGAATTTGGAGACATATACTTTTACCATCACTGGAGCGTTTTTGAGTAAATGGTACTACTGTAGCTC
>JAUIHB010000191.1 GCA_030432465.1 Gammaproteobacteria bacterium | reverse complement strand
AAAGCAGGATCCTTCGCGCCAATCCCTTCTAAATTACCAAACACCTGACCTGGATTTATTGCCATTTCTTTATCAGGATAAACTTCCGCTTCACCAACGGTTGCTCCCAAAATAGCAATTCGATAAGCATTAGGTGAAAGATCTAAATTGTCCCGTATATGTACTGGAGAAATTAAAAAACCTAACTCTTGAGATATTTTTTTACGCACCCCTTTAATTCTTCCCATTAATTTTCCATCTTGCGCAGGATCAACCATAGGGATCAATCGATACCCAACTTCTAAACCTATTTGATCCACAGGCGGAACATCTTCCCAACTTAACTCTTTAATCAGTGGTGCTTCTGGCGCTTTGGCTTCTTGAACAGCCAGTTCTTCAACATCAGCAGCTTCTTTTGCCTGTTTGCTTTGTACGTAATAACCTAACCCCAACGTAGAAAATGCTAAAAAGAGAAATGCAAAATGTGGCATACCGGGAATAATTCCCATAATAAATAATACGCCACCACAAATATAAAGTGCTTTGGGATTAGAAGTTAATTGATGAACAAGCTGCTCGCCCATATTCTGCGCAGCGTTTTGACGAGTTACCATAATAGCCGCAGAAGTGGATAAAATAAGTGCAGGTATTTGTGCCACTAAACCGTCACCAATGGTTAATAACGCATAAAATCGCATAGCAGTCGAAAAATCTAGTCCATGTTGTCCCATACCAATTGCGACACCACCTAAAAGATTAATCAACAGAATAAGTAAACCAGCAACAGCATCTCCACGCACAAATTTTGACGCACCATCCATTGCACCATAAAAGTCAGCTTCCTGCGCCACATCTTGACGCCTTTCTCTAGCTTCTTCTTGAGTTAAAAGTCCAGCATTTAAGTCTGCGTCAATCGCCATTTGTTTACCTGGCATTGCGTCTAATGTAAAGCGTGCACTGACCTCTGAAATTCTGCCAGCCCCCTTAGTTACAACGACAAAATTAATAATAACCAATATGGCAAACACAACTAATCCGACAGCATAGTTACCGCCAATAACCACGGAACCAAACGACTCAATCACACTACCCGCGGCACCTGCACCAGAGTGACCATTAATTAAAACAACCCGTGTAGATGCTACATTCAGTGCTAAGCGCATTAAAGTTGCTACCAATAAAATAGTCGGGAATACCGCAAAATCTAATGGTCGGTTTGCATACACGGTGGCTAATAAAACAACCAGCGCTAATGAAATATTAAAGGTGAATAAAATATCTAAAATAAAGGTTGGCATAGGCAAAATCATCATGCCAAGCAACACCAAAAGTAAGACTGGTGTTCCCATGCCAGAAAGACTTTTTGCTGATAATTTTTGACCTGCTATTTCTGCCATACTTCTCTCAATTACGAAAACGATTTAATAAATTTATTTGTGTCTATTCTGCATCACTAATGTTTGTATTCTTCAGGGATAGTAATATTTTTTAACGGTTTAGGTCTTTCTCCTTTACCTTCAGAAAAACTTCTCATCTGAAAAACATAAGCAAGTACCTGAGCAACTGCTAAATACAATCCATGCGGGACTTCTTGATCAATTTCTGTTGTGTGATAAATAGCTCTTGCAAGAGGAGGCATAGGTAAAATGGTTACATCGTTAGCAATTGCCACTTTTCTAATCTGCATCGCTATAATATCAACACCTTTCGCCACCACTATAGGAGCACTCGAACGCATGACATCATACTTAAGTGCTACTGAGTAATGCTCTGGATTAGTCACCACAACATCCGCTTCTGGAATTGCTTCCATCATACGTTTTTGTGCTAACTCTCTTTGAGCTTGTCTGATTTTTCCTTTAACTTCAGGTTTACCTTCCGTTTCTTTATACTCATCTTTCACTTCCTGTTTAGTCATTTTTAATTGCTTAGCGTGATTCCATATTTGATAAGGAACATCAATCAAAGCGATTAACAACAAAGATAAGGATATTAAAAAAAAGCTTTTCGCAACGATATCCATTGCTTTGCCAATACCAGCAGTCACCGACCCCATACCTAAACCGATTAAATCAGGAAAAACATTTAACATGACAAAAAAGCCAACAATAAATACCACCGAAACTTTGGCAAGTGCCTTAAGCAACTCTACCAATGCATGCATACCAAACATTCGTTTAAAACCTTTGGCAGGAGACATGCGATTAGCTTGCGGTGCGAAAGCTTTTGAGCTAAAGGACAAACCACCAGTTAGCAAAGAAGAAAATCCTCCCAACACGAACAATAAAATAAAAAATGGGGCTGTCGCGATCATCACATCGGCCATCATGTCGCCCAGTGCAGCAAGCATGAACTTTTCATTAAAGATGTGTCTTCTTTCAGGAGAAAAAGCTTTAACTGCCGAAGCAGCAAAACCTTTCCCAATAGGCGTAGAAAAACTGTATAGTGATATTGATGCAGTAATTAAAAGCAGAGCCGTAGTTAACTCTTTTGATCGAGCAACCTGACCTTTGTCTCGCGCCTCTTTTTCCCGTTTGGGCGTAGCCTCTTCTGAACGTTCACCAGCATCATTTTCAGCCATAACTTAGCACTCCATACCAACCATTGAACACATCAATGATTTAGCTAATGACAACTGTGACTCAAAGTGAGGCAAAAAATAGCCTAGACTTAACCAGACTAAAATCAAACCAGACAGCATGGTTAGTGGAAAACCAACAGCAAAAATATTAATTTGTGGTGCGGCACGGGTCATAACACCAAAAGATAAATTTACAATTAACAAACTAGCAATACTGACTAGAGACATTAATAATCCTGTAGCAAAAATCCACTTAGTCCAAATTACAATTTGCCAAAACATAGTCCAAATAGGGAGTTGATTATCTATTGGCCAAGAATGGAAACTTTCAACAACCAGACGAATCATCATAGTATGTCCATCAAAAGACAAAAATAATAGAGTTGTCATCAATAAAAAAAACTGACCTAAAGCCGGAACACTAGCACCATTAGCAGGATCAACCAGCGATGCAAAACCTAACCCTGATTGCATAGCAATAATTTGCGCACCGATAACAAAAGTTTCTAACATTAAACGAGAAACAAAACCTAAAACCATACCAATAAGAGTTTGCTCAGTAATTAATATATAACTTTGGGCAGTGAAAAGTGTTACTGGCTCTGTAGCAGGCAACATAGGAACAACAACAAAGGTTAAAGCCAGTGCAAATAACAAACGAAAACGAGCCGAAAAATTTCTGGAGCCAATAACAGAAAGAGTCATTAAAAAACCTGACAGACGCGCAAACGGCAATAGATATATTGCTACCAGCGACAGTATCTGTTCGGCATTAATTAACACTTATATTAGTCTCCAATTCTAGCTTTAATATTTTGAATGTTAAAAACAACTCAAGTGCGGTTAACCGATCAAGTTCGGTATTGATGTATATAACTCAGTAGCAAAACTAATCAATGTTGAAAAAATCCAATTTGCTAAAAAAATGAGTGTTCCTAAAGTTACCAACAACCTTGGTAAAAAAGATAATGTTTGCTCATTAATACTGGTTGCAGCTTGAAAAACCGCCACTAACAAGCCAACAATAAGCCCAGGAATAACAACTGCTGCTACCAACAGAATAATGATATAAAGCGCATTCTGGAATACTTCGACAACGACTTCAGGAGGCATAGTAATCTCGAATATTAAGTGTAACTGGTCGCTAAAGTCCCAACGACAAGCGCCCAGCCATCAACTAGAACAAAAAGCATGATTTTAAAAGGTAATGAAATAATTAAAGGTGAAAGCATCATCATACCCATCGCCATTAAAATACTGGCAATAACCAAATCAATAATTAAAAATGGTATAAATAATAAAAAGCCTATCTGGAATGCTGTTTTCAATTCGCTGATAATAAACGCAGGCACTAATACTTTAAATGGAACTCGCTCACCCTCTTCTAATGCAGGAGTTCCTGATAAGTCCATAAATAGAATTAAATCACTTTCTCGAGTTTGCAAAATCATAAATTCGCCAAATGGAATTTGTGCTGCTGATAATGCTTGTTGAGCAGTAATATTTTCGGCAAGGTACGGTTGCACGGCTTTATCATTCACTTCTTCTATAACTGGAGACATTATAAAAAACGTTAAAAACAAACTTAAACCGATTAAAATTTGATTTGATGGCGTTTGCTGCATTCCTAAAGCTTGCCTTAAAATAGCAAAAACAACAGTCACTCGAATAAACGATGTCATCATCATGATAATTGCTGGTAAAAAAGTTAACAGCGTCATCAAACCTAAAACTTGCAGAGTAACGCTATACTCTTGGTTACCCGATTGGTTTGTTTCAACACTTAAAACAGGAATCCCGACATCAGCCTGAACTATTGGCATAAATAAGAAAAAGCAAGCTAACGTGAAAAATTTAATCAAACACCCCTTCATAATTCATTCTCTTGAGTATTTTTTTTGTTTAATTTAGGGTTAATTAACTGCTGCATAATTTTATCAAATGACATTTTAGAATCAGCTTTTTGGATTTTTTCATCCAAAGTACAAACATGATTAATATTATTGGGTGTCACTCCCAAAACATATTGCTTTTCCTGAATTTCAACAATAACCAATTTCTCTTTGGTACCTAAGTTTTGTGACTCAATGACTTTGATATGATTGGAAACCAAGTTTAAACCTGTGAATTTTTTTAATAAAAAGGCTAACCCAAAAATAATAATCAAAACGCCTGACAATCCTAACAACATACTTAAAATATTTGCATCTGGATTGTAAATTACAGTCGTTTTTTCCGAAGCTAAAAGAGTATGGCTGACACAACTCAATACTATCAGTACAAAAGCCTCCCTCCGTACCCATAATTTTTTCTGATGTAAAAAATCTATCTTCACATTATTTCTCAGCTGTTTAACAACAAAATCAAGCAATCACTTTAGCTTCTGAATTCTTTCCGCGGGACTCATGACATCAGTCAAGCGAATACCATATTTTTCATTAACAACAACAACCTCACCATGAGCGATCATAGTGCCATTGACCATCACATCTAGTGGTTCACCGGCGAGCCTATCAAGTTCGACAACAGAACCTTGAGTTAGCTGTAACAAATTTCTAATCGGAATTTGTGTTCTACCCACTTCCATTGACAGTGAGACAGGAATATCTAAAATAACATCCAATCTTTCATTATTTACTGGTTGTAAAGCAGCAGTTTCTTCTAAAGCCTCCATGGCTGCAGATTCTGCTTCAGCTTGTTCATTCATTGCATCAGCCCAATCATCTGTACCATTATCATCGTTATTGTTATCTTCACCAGCCATTGCTTAATCCTCAACTAATGTTCGCATAATATGATCACGAGAAATTTCTTCTTTAATTTTCACGGCCATGTAACCATTGGACGTGCCAAAACTTGCTCTAAAACAAGGCATGCCTGCAGCTCTGACCGTGACTTGATCAGGCATTTCAATAGGAATTATGTCACCCTCTTTAAAATCCATAACATCACGTAAGCTCACTTCGGTCTCAGCTAAATCACTACTTAACTCAACTTCAGCGGTTAGAATTTCTTGACGTAAGGTATCTGTCCAGCGTTCATCGACATCGTCTCTATCACTTTGAATACCTGCATCTAATTTTTCCCGTATAGGCTCTAACATAGAGTAAGGCATCGTCACATGAAAGTTTCCACCACCACCATCAAGCTCTATATTAAAACTACAAACACATACCACTTCAGAAGGACTCACAATTGTTGCAAGCGCAGGGTTAACTTCTGAATCCATATATTCAAAATCAACTTTCATGACGGGTGACCAGGCTTCTTTTAAATCAACAAAGGCCTGTTGTAGTAATAACTGAATGATACGTCGTTCGGTGGGAGTAAATTCGCGCCCTTCAATTTTTGCATGAAAACGTCCATCCCCACCAAAAAAGTTATCAACTAGAATAAATACTAGCTTTGCTTCCAAGGTAAATAATGCCGTCCCACGTAAAGGTTTTATTTTCACCATGTTAAGACTTGTAGGTACAAATAAACTATGGATGTATTCACTGAATTTGATCATCTGAATTCCATTGACAGAAATTTCAGCACTTCTTCTCATCATATTGAATAAGCTGATTCTCATATGACGAGCAAACCTTTCATTCACCATTTCTAATGATGGCATCCGCCCGCGAACAATTCGATCTTGCGATGAAAAGTCGTACGGGCGCGCCACAGAAGGATCAAGTGAATCCTCCTCAACATCAATATCACCATCATCAACTCCGTGAAGTAGCGCATCGATTTCATCTTGGCTTAATAAATCAGACATAGTTACTCACTGCATAACAAAGTTAACAAACAAAACTTTCTCTACCAATGGTTTCCCTACCAATTCAGTCAAAGTTTGCTGCACGGTTTCTAAAGCTTTAGCTTGAAGTTCAACTCGTCCTTCAGGCGTCTGCAGTATGTCAGCAGTTTGCTGACTCACTAGCATTAATACATCATTCTTTAAGCGCGGCATGTGTTTTTTTACTTCAGCAACAGAGTCGCTCCCACGCACCATAAAAGTCATTTTTATTTGAACAGTTCGATTTTTACTAGCACCTGGTAAATTAGCTGTTATAGGCTGAGGAAAACCGATATATTCAGGTGGTTCTTTCTTTTCCACCACCTCAACTTCTTCTTTTGTATCTTCTGTTTTTTTATCATCACCAAAAAAGAGAAAATATGCTGCAACAGCTAAGCTAATCACCAGCACAATACCGATAATGATCAATAACTTACCCTTGCCTAAACCACCGGACGTTTTCCCTTCATTTTTATCATCATTTACATCAAGTTCTAAATCTTGATCTTCGTTAGCCATAAAAACTCCATCAAAAATTGATTTACTAACAGTAAAGGCTATATTTCCAGAAAATGCAAAAGCTGTACCAATAAAATAGCAAGCTGCAATAGGCTTAAATTTCAAAGAGTTAGAATAAGGAAGCAATAAGAAGTGTCAAAATTACGGCTAATAGCTCAATAAAGTAAAAAGTCATTGCCAAAAAACTGACTTAGTATCGAACTTCAAAGTTTTTAAATGCTAATGAGTAATGTTGTTGCAATATACTTGTCAGCACTGAAGTAATGAGTTTATATCGTAGAAAGAGCTTAACAGTCATTGACCTTTACAATTTAAATCCACTAACTTGTTGATTAAGTTGATTAAATTGTTGTTGTAGGCGATCACATTCTTGAGTAATACGATCCAAATTGTCCCCCCCCTTCTGGGTAAGCGTTGTCAATCCATCAATATCACTATTAATTCCACTGATAACCTGACTTTGCTCTTCGGTTGAAGCTGCTACAGACAAATTTTCTTTATCAATATCATTAATAGAGTCCATAATATGAATCATTTTATTTCCAGCCTGATCTGCGGTAGAAACACAAATTTCACTTTGAGTAGAACTTTCCTGCATGGAGCCACCAACCGATAAAACCACCTGTTGAAGATTATGAATCATTTCTTGAATTTCATTAGTGGAATCTGCTGTGCGGTGAGCTAGCTGCCTAACCTCATCTGCCACCACAGCAAAACCTCTGCCTTGTTCGCCAGCACGAGCAGCCTCTATTGCAGCATTAAGTGCAAGTAAGTTAGTTTGGTCGCTGATACTTTTAATTACATCTAAAATATTACCGATATTTTC
>JAUIHB010000190.1 GCA_030432465.1 Gammaproteobacteria bacterium | reverse complement strand
CGCGTTTTGTACTTCATTTACATCACTCGCATTAGTCCAACCACTATCGTCAGGAGAAAAACTCCACAGCGAAATAAATAAAAATAATGCTAATGCGATTAATAGAATAAACCCGCCTTCTTTGAGACGAACCATCAATATGCTTACAGCTTGTTGATTATCAACTTTGGTATTCATTAACGAGTTTTGCCCTTATTTTATGTCGTCAACTCTTTAGTACTTTTATTGCTTATACTTCTTTACCAGAGGCACATCGTATTAACTATGATTAATTAGTACTTAGGTATTTGTATGGTAACGCTTTCTTTAACTTCTTCCATTACCACGTAAGTTCGAGATCCACTCACTCCTGGCAGAGTCAGCAGGGTTTCTCCAAGCAGATTACGATAAGCTGCCATATCGGCGACTCTGGCCTTCACTAGGTAATCAAAATCCCCAGAAACTAGATGGCACTCTAACACTTGGGGCAGGTCAATAACAGATTTTTTAAAGTCATCAAATACATCTGGTGATGTTCGAGTTAAACGTATTTCAACAAAAACCAACAACCCTGCTCCCAGTTTTTCCGGAGCGACCAGCGCAGTATACCCTTTTATGAAACCATTTTTTTCGAGCCGCTTCACTCTTTCTAAACATGGTGTAGCACTCAGCCCCACTCGACGTGACAATTCTACATTAGCTAAACGCCCATCTTTTTGAAGTTCTCTTAGAATCGAACGATCGATACGATCTAAATCACTTAGCCTTGGACTTCCCATAAGATAATTACTCTAACAAAATCACAATTATTAGTAGATAATATTACTAAATAACAAAAATAAGCAAGTTATTCTGCAATACTAACGCTATACTAGCGAAAAATTTTATTAGCAAATAAATAAGCACGACTCAACCTATTGGAGGAACTTTACAATGTTAATAGGTGTACCAAAAGAAATTAAAAACCATGAATACCGCGTAGGAATGCTACCAGCGAGTGTTCGAGAAGTAATCAGCCATGGCCATCAAGTAATTGTTGAAACCAATGCTGGTGCAGGCATTGGCTTTACCGATGAAGATTACGTTGCTGCGGGAGCAGAAATTAGAGATTCAGCAGAAAAAGTGTTCGCCGAAGCTGAAATGATTGTCAAAGTAAAAGAACCTCTTGCAGAAGAACGTGCTCGATTACGCGAAGAACAAATTTTGTTCACTTATTTACACTTAGCACCAGATTTACCGCAAACCCAAGATTTAATCAAAAGTAAATCTATCTGTATTGCTTACGAAACGGTTACGAGCAACTCTGGTGCATTACCATTGTTAGCACCAATGTCTGAAGTTGCAGGTCGCATGTCTATTCAAGCTGGTGCGCAATGTCTTGAGAAATCAAACTCAGGTCGCGGTATGCTTCTTGGCGGAGTTCCCGGCGTTTCCCCAGCCAAAGTTGTTATTATTGGTGGTGGTGTTGTAGGAACTAATGCAGCACAGATTGCCGTTGGTATGGGTGCACATGTCGCGATTCTTGATCGCTCAATTGATGTGCGCCGTCGGCTCGATGCCCAGTTTGGCTCAAAAATAGAAACGATTTTCTCTAGTAAAGATGCTTTAGAACAGCATGTTCTTGCCGCAGACTTAGTTATTGGTGGTGTCTTAATTCCGGGTGCTGCAGCTCCTAAGCTAGTTTCAGCAGAAATGATTAAGCATATGAAGCCTGGTTCTGCAGTAGTTGATGTGGCAATTGACCAAGGTGGTTGCTTTGAAACATCAAAAGCAACAACTCACGCTGAACCAACTTATATTGTTGATGATGTTGTCCATTATTGTGTTGCTAACATGCCAGGGGCCGTTCCTCGTACATCAACTTTTGCATTAAATAACGCAACACTGCCTTACATTATTGCTATTGCGAACAAAGGTTATAAAGCAGCTTTAGCAAGTGATAAGCACTTGATGAACGGTTTAAATGTCTATAAAGGTTTAGTCACCTGCCACAGCGTAGCTGACAATCTAGGTTTTGAATATGTTGATCCTAATGATGCGATCAACCTCTAATTACTCAGAAACTAAATAAGATTTTATACTTCGCCCAGATTGAGCCTCACATTTGTGAGGCTTTTTATATTGAAATTTATCAACCTAACCCCCATCATTGTCCAACAGTACATTAACTGATTAAATTACCAATTAATAACTTTAATAAGTCCACTGTTATTAGTAATTTTCAGCTAACAAAATATCACATTACTCATTTAGCACAGGAAATTGGCATGTCTTCACTTCAGGAACAATTGCTGAAAGCCGGATTAACCACAAAAGACAAAGCAAACAAAGCAAAAGGCGAAAAACGCAAACAGCACAAAATAAAGCATAAACAAAAATCACCGGCTATTGATGAGAGCAAGCTTGAAGCACAAAAAGCTCTGCAGGAGCAGGCGGAAAAAGCACGTTTATTAAATCAGGAAAAAAATGCTATTGCAGAAAAAAAAGCGATTATTGCTCAGATCAAACAACTCATAGATACCAACCAGCAACCTTTAGGTGAGCCAGCTATTAGTTTTAACTTTTCGGATAACGGTGCAATAAAGCAACTTCAGGTCTCCAATTTAGTGCATAAGCATTTAACTCAAGGGCAACTTGCCATTGCTAAACTAGAAACCACATATGTGCTTGTTCCTAAAGTAATTGCTGAAAAAATCATTCAGCGCTCACCAGACTTTATTATTGCTCTTAATGAATCAAGTCAGGAACCAGATGAAGATGATCCTTATGCAGAATACGAAATCCCCGATGATCTCATGTGGTGATACCTCATACGCAATATCTTATGTGTCAATATTGCTAAATTTTTTATCGCTCAGGCGGCTTAAAAATCAACAGTGTGAAAACTATATCACTAATTGAGTTTGGCTATTGTTTCTCATGCCAAAGCCGCCTAAAATTCGCACACTTTTTATTGTTTCAATAAATAATCGAATTATTCAATGTTGGAGTAAAACATGTCTCAATCTCGTCACTGTAAATTATTAATTCTTGGTTCTGGACCTGCTGGCTACTCTGCTGCAGTTTATGGTGCGAGAGCTAACCTTAAACCTGTTATTATCACCGGGATGGAAAAAGGTGGCCAGTTAACAACAACGACCGATGTAGATAACTGGCCTGGTGATAACGAAGGTGTACAAGGTCCAGAATTAATGGAGCGCATGGAAAAACATGCACTTAGGTTCGGTACAGAAATTATATTTGATCATATTCATACGACAGATCTTAGTAAGCGTCCTTTTACTCTGACGGGGGATCAAGGTACATATACTGCTGATGCACTGGTTATTGCTACAGGCGCCTCTGCCATGTATTTAGGACTAGAGTCTGAAGAAGCTTTCAAAGGTAAAGGGGTATCTGCCTGTGCAACTTGTGATGGATTTTTCTATCGCAATAAAAAGGTTGCGGTAATCGGTGGCGGTAACACCGCGGTAGAAGAAGCGCTTTATCTTTCTAATATTGCTTCAGAAGTACACTTGGTTCATCGTAGAGACTCGCTTCGTAGCGAAAAAATCTTACAAGATCATCTATTTGAAAAAGCAGAAAAAGGTAACATCACTATTCACTGGAATAACACTCTCGACGAAGTACTAGGTGATAATATGGGAGTTACAGGCATCCGAATTAAGAGCACTCAGGATGAATCAACTCAAGAACTTGATTTAGAAGGCGTCTTTATTGCAATCGGCCACAAACCAAATACCGATATTTTTGCAGGTCAGCTCGCTATGGAAAATGGCTATATCACAGTAAAAAGTGGTTTACATGGGAATGCAACAGCAACTAGCATCGAAGGTGTATATGCTGCCGGAGATGTTGCTGATCAAGTATACAAACAAGCAGTAACTTCTGCTGGCATGGGTTGTATGGCAGCCTTGGATGCAGAAAAGTTTTTGGATGCACAGAGTTAAAATCAAAGTACCCATTTCGTAATACTAAAAAAGCTGCCTATGGCAGCTTTTTTAGTATAAATTTTATTCATTTGCTGTGAACACTTTAATAGAGAATGCTCAATGCAGTGCAACATACTTTGCTCATACAACAACAGATCAGACCAGATCGTTTTTTATCACATCCCACTTCGGCAAAATATGATCCCGATAAAACTCAAACACTTCTAGAATCTATTTAATCACTAATAAAAAGAACGCGAATAAATATTAGAGGCGATATTGAAAAAATCAGCCCCTATTTATCACTGCATTTGAATCTATTCCTTCATCTGGTATGAGGACTGACCTTAGGCATTTCACTCTGTTTAATTTAATCAATTTACTCTTCAGATATTGCTTTTTTTAGTTATCACAAAAACACCAATCACAATTCAGAAATAAATTTTTTTTGCGAACTAAAAAAATAAAAACTCAATACGTCATAATAAAATTACAGCGTTTTTATATTATTAGCTGGAGATGTTTTTCCATATTTAATTATTATTTTTTAGACAGCAATTCTTCTTTATTTGCTCAACACCTTTTATTACCTTATAGATAATTCAGTTGAACAAGATTTTTTTTCTATTGTTCAACATATGGAGCGCAGAAGTCAGGAAAATTTCCAGCCGTAAATAATTTAAAAGAATGAGCTTTTAAGACTTCTTAAAATCCCATTCCCGCCAATTATAAAAAGGTATGACAAATAGAAATCGTCATAAAATTTGCGTGCGCAGTATTACGTCTGGTTTCAATTTAATTATTAAATGTCTTTGACAGGAGACACTATGAAACTTCAGTCTTTAAAATCATCACTCATGATTATTATGTTAAGTCTAGGCTTACTATCCTCATCCGTCTGGGCGGTAAAAGGGATCGCTTTTGTACATGGAACAGGCGCCAATGATGATGCCTTAAACGATTATTGGAATCCCTCAGTCATTAGTAAAATTGCTGATGGCAGACCTCACACGGTAATTAATTGTGAATTTACGGAATACGCTTGGAAAGATGGCGCTGCAGGATGTTTAGCTGGTCAATTAGAAAGTTTTATACAAAGTAAAAATATTGATAACTTGGTCATTCTAACCCATTCGCATGGCGGAAACGTAATGCGTTGGATTTTATCTAATCCAACATGGGATTCTCGTTATCCTGCAATCATCAATGTAACAACCAAGGTGACAGCAATCGCAGCATCTAGCTTAGGAACACCGTTAGCTAATGCTGTCATTGATGGGAATGTTTTTGAAAGTATTCTTGGATGGATATTGGGTTATAAATCCGACGCTGTACGCATGCAACAAACATCCTGGATGGCAAATTACAACCAAAACTGGCTACTCGGAACGGCTGGTCGCCCTTCTCTTCCCGTTTACTTTCAATCCGTAATTGGTAGCGATGTCGACTCATCGCCATTCGATGGTGATAGCTATTGTGGTGGTTATCCCTATCAGCTCGGACTGGAAGTTACTCAGAACTGGCTAGACGACTGTTCCGATGGATTTTTAGAGTGTAGTTCACAAGCTGGCGCTGGTGTTGTCTGGTTTTATGATAAATCTAAAACCAAAGGTCGAGAGCCACTTAGTCACCATCAAAGCAGACGCGACTGTTTTAACTTAAGTAACATTCTAAAAAATAACATTTAAGGGGAAACAAAAGATGAATTCAATCAATAAAAAATATAGCAAAAAAAACCTTTGGCTTTTATTTGTATCTGCCAGCATGTTTTTAAATTTAAGTCTGACAGCAACAGAAGTAACTTCCATAACAACAACGCAAAGTGGTTACAAGCAAGCAATGAAAGCACAAGCAATGCTGCCACAAATTGAACTAGCGAGCATTAATACCCGCCAAGAAATGGTTCAATATAGTCGAGCATTAAAACCTGAAGATACTCCAAATAATCCTATAAAAAAACCAAGCACGACAAGCAAACAATATGTTATGCGAGTAACTGGCGCAGATTTAAATAAAGGGTTACCAATTGCAACATCATCCACAGAATCTTTGGTAAGGATTTCACCAGTTGGTGGCGGAAAATCTTCTTCAATAAAAGTTGAAGAGCTTAATATTACAACCCCAGATGGAAAGGAAATGCGTGGTCTGGACGCTATGGGAATGAATGCTAACAGCAAGGATTTGCAAGCCACTCCCTTCCCACAAGGGACATCAATTTTTAAATTTGAAAAGTCTCTTGGTGCCGGAACATTCAGTATAAAAACGACGACAAAACAAGCAAATCAGCAACAGTTTATCGTCAGTGTATTAGAGAAAAACTCTCCTTATCAACTCAAGCTAGAAACCGATAAAGGACATTTTTATGCAGGTCAAATTTTTTCCGCTAAAGTCAACTTAGCTTCCCTCAACAATAATAATGCAAACGTTCCACTCTCCAGTAATTCGTTAACAAGTGCAGGCAATCAACCATTAAAGTTAAACCAAGTTAAAGGAAAAATCGTTTCACCTGGAGGTAAAGTTTTTGAGGTAAAATTTACCTCAGTCTCACAAAATGATTTTCGTATAACCATACCAATAAATTTACCTATAAGTGCAAACGAAGGACTTTGGGAAGTTCAAGTTTATACCGAAGGGAAACACAATAACTTAACTATTAAGCGAGACGCTCGTTTGGCATTTGCTTACAACCCAGTGACAGCAATCGTCTACAATACATTACCCCCAAAGGTAGTTGCTAAAAAACACATTGAAACAAGTGTGGTAGTAGATGTTGAGTATGCTGGACGCTACGAAGCAAAAGCTGTTCTTTATAGTAAAAGAAACGGACGCCTTTTACCTTTAATGGAAGCACGTACAGCAATGTGGTTAGAAACGGGAAACAATCATATTCCCTTATTATTTAAGAATGCTCTTCAGCGTATTAAATCACTTAAAGGTAATCAATTGATATTAAAAGATCTTGTATTAACGGATCAAACTCGCATGAGTATATTGCCACAGACACAGTCTCTATCTACGTCTTTAGCACAGCTAACCAGTAATCAAATAAATTAACAAATTTTGAAAATATCAACCATCGGGTTCAATCTTTGTTTTGACTTGCTGGTTGATATTTTTACAAAAAATTTAAATCATATGTAAACTACGTAATAATTCCTGATAAACAAAACCACGTAAACTAATCATATCTTCTTCATCAATATCTTCAATATTAACACCATAAGTGTAAATACCTTCATCTTCTTCTTCTTTCAAATAAGTGACTTGTCCTTCAAATGTCACTAAACGTTCAATATCTTCGATAGCCAAATGCATAGTCACATTGAGCAGATTTTCTTTGTGTGCAATTTTCATGCTGGCTTCAATTCTGCCTCCCGAACAACTCATGTTAAGCATTCTGCCAGTGAGTGCCGGAGACTTATGTGTTTTATTAATAATAGTTACAGGAATATCTGTAGCAACCCTGACTTCTTTGCGTACTTCTACAGTTTGAACTTCTTTAGGGATCTCTAAATGAATATATGGATATGGTTGACCTCGAGTTGCGATAACTCGTGTAGTAAATCCGGAAGCGACATTTTTAGCTACAAATCGTAAAATTACAGTTTGTCCCTCTCTCACAAAAATCATTTTGTCTGGTCCTGAGCGTGGCGCAGAAACAATCACACTGCCTTTAGGATTAATACCAATAAATCTCACCGGATAACGATGCTCAATATTTTCACCTATCTGCAGCTGCATTAAATTACCGACAGCCAACCCCAACTCTTCAATTCTCATAAATAAAGAAACC
>JAUIHB010000189.1 GCA_030432465.1 Gammaproteobacteria bacterium | reverse complement strand
AGTTTTGCTAATTCCTGTGTACTTCCCAATACAATCATAGTTTGGCCTTCCATCAAAGACTTGTTGGCTTGAGGGTTTAATGTAAATCCAAATTGATCCTTTATGGCTATTACTGTAGCTCCTGTCATTTTACAGAACTTACTTGTTGCTGTAATGGTTGAAGCTTGAATACCAAAAAAAGGTACAAATACTGCTGATTTGTTACCGTAATTTTGATCGGTTGCATACCAGACAATTTCGTTTCTTTTTAATGTTTTAACGGTAGTACGAATATCGTTTTGTTTTAGCAAGCCTTTTACGTGTCTTAATCGGCCTTGAGTCATTAAGTGCTCAATAAGAGGGTTTTTATTCGGTTTATACATTGCGATAAGTGGGTAATGTTTGGAAAGCAATGACCCACCAATTTCTAAGCTGGTTAAGTGAAAGCTTAATAGGAGAACGCCTTTGCCTTTAGCTTGAGCTTTTTCTAAATGTTCGGCTCCTTCAATTTGGGTGTTTTGATGACGTGAAGTGAGTTGGGTAAACCAACAGCTTGCTGTTTCAACTAGCCCTAAAGCGGTACAAAAAAAGTTTTCTTTGAGTAGTCGATGTCGTTCATTTTCTGATAAATCAGGAAAACAAATTTTTAAGTTTAATTCTGCTATTTTTCTTCGCCTGGATGCTAGTTTTAGCATAAACCAACCAATTAAAGCCGCGAGTTTTATTTGGATTGATAAAGGTAGCTTGCCAACCAATGCAACAATACCAAAAGCCACTAAACCTAGCCAATATTTTGGATATTTAAAAAATTGTAATGTTGATTTTGTCATGGATAACGCACTTGTTGTTTTCAGTTATTGACTATTAAACTTTGATGGAGGACTTGATGCTAATTGTCTGGTAATAGCTTGGAACATTTTGACGACTGCAACATTTTTTTGATCGCCTGAATGCCAGTTTGGATCGGCGGATAATTTTACAATAACCACTTTTTTGTCTGGGTTAACATAAATGTATTGACCATAAACACCACGAGCTAAAAAGTCATTTTCATTTCCGTTAGGTAACCACCATTGATAGCCGTAACCAAAATCATGTTTGCTTACTCCATCTTTGGGCTTTAAATAATCTGCATTTGCGGTAGTGGATTCTGTAACCCATTGTTTAGGAATCAACTGTTGGCCATACCAGTTTCCCTCGTTAGCATATAACCAACCAAACCTAGCATAGTCTCTTAAAGTTAAATTAAGTGTACCAAATGCGAGTTCCATTCCTTGATCGTCGATTAACCACTTAGCATTAGAGTCAGCATCAATATGCTGCCAAATTTTATCTTCTAAATATTGTGCGGGTGATTTTTGGGTAACTGATTTTAGAAGCATGCCTAATACTTGGGTATCCATGCTGACATATTGAAGATGCTCACCTGATTCATGAGACTTTTTTAAACTTGAGGCAAATTCGTTGATTGAGTTACCTAAGGCAATAACTCTTCCCATTCGGTTGATGTCTGAAAAAAATTCGGCATAATTTTCATCAAAACTAACGCCTGAACTCATCTGTAAAATATGCTTGATCGGGATGTCATCATAACCTGTCCCTTTAAGTTCAGGTACATAGAGAGTGATAGGATCCATAAGGTTGTTAATTAACTTTTCATCGAGAGCAATACCAACGAGTGCAGAGACAAAAGACTTATTGACTGACCATGATATATGCAGTGTTTGAGGTGTCTGACCCAACGCATACTGTTCTTGCACAATAACACCGTCTTTTATGACTAAAAATCCGGTTGTATGCGTATCTTCAAGTAAATTTTTAACTTGATAGGTTTTATTATTAAACTCAAAGTCTTTGATGATTGGAGTGATATCGACAGAGAAGTTTCTGGTTTGTTCGCCCTTATTTACCAAATGATAGGGAAATATATCTCCCATATGTTGGAAATTTTCAACAATATTGTCAGGTTCGAACAGTGTGACAACTTTATAGAGACGATAAGCTTCACGTTGGTAAATTATGCCAAATACTAAAATAGCAAAAAAAACTCCTATGAGAACTTTAGTCAGCCGATTTTTTTTGGAGTATTTAGTCAACATAATTGATGCACTACTTTATAAATATTTGTTGTTAAGTATTTGTTGTTTTAAATACTGCGCAACAATTGTTTTTGCTGCGCGCTTATTGTGTTTGAATGAGTTTATCAAAAATAAAAACTTGTTGGTAAGCAAAGAAGTCAAATAGCAAAAATAAAAAGCCAGTTAACGAAAATTAAGCTGGCTTTTAGTGTAAAGAGCATCGAGACCTTATCTATAAAAGGTCTTTGCTTTAAGCTAATGCACTATCGACGACATGATAATCAGGATCTTCAATCAAATTCACTTCTACTAGATTACCTGCTTTTTTGAGTAATAAACGACATTCGGGACTTAAATGGCGATAATGTAAAGTTTTTCCATTGCGTTGATATCTTTCTGCCAGTGTATCAATAGCTTCAATGGCTGAGTGGTCATAAGCGCGTGCGTCAAGAAAATCCACTATGACATCTTGGGGATCGGTTTTGGGAGTAAAAATATCTTGAAAGTGCTGTGTTGAACCAAAAAATAATGGGCCGTGTAATTCATATATTTTGGAACCGTTTTCGTTGATATGTTTTTTAGCATAAATGCGCTTAGCCTGCTTCCAAGCAAAAACTAATGCTGAAAAAATTACCCCAACAATAACCGCAATAGCCAGATCTGCTAGAACGGTAACACCTGAAACTAAAATAATTACAATGGCATCAGATTTGGGAACTTTATTCATCATATTGATGCTGGCCCATTCAAAAGTTCCTAATACGACCATAAACATAACACCAACTAATGCGGCGAGTGGAATTTGCTCTATCCATTGCGAGCCAACTAAAATAAACATCAATAACGCAATTGCAGCAGTGATACCTGAAAGGCGTCCACGTCCACCGGCATTAATGTTTATCATACTTTGCCCAATCATGGCACAGCCGCCCATCGCACCGAAAAAGCCACTAACTAAATTGGCTGAGCCTTGTCCAATGCACTCTCGGTTACCTTTACCGCGGGTTTCAGTCATTTCATCTATTAAGGAGAGTGTTAACAATGATTCTATTAAGCCAACCGCAGCTAGGATAAGCGAGTATGGGAGTATTATTTTTAATGTTTCGAGGGATAAAGGAACATTAGGTAATGCAAAACTTGGTAAGCCTGCTGCCAATGTGGCATTAACATCACCTGATTCTGCTCGGACATAATCGATAACATTAGGAATTGGTGCATCTAAAAATATAACAATCCCCGATACAACGAGGATTGCAGCTAAAGAAGAGGGGATTGCTTTGGTTAATTTGGGCAAATAATGAATAATTAACATGGTTAAAATAACCATTGAAAGCATCCAATATAAGGTTTCTCCGGACATCCATTCTTTGATACCTGTAGCGTTAACAACTTCAAATTGACCGAGTTGAGCTAAAAAGATAACAATAGCCAAGCCATTAACAAATCCAAGCATAACAGGATAAGGTACCATTCTGATGAACATGCCGAGTTTAAATATGCCAGCTAAAATCTGGATAATTCCGGTTAAAACAACTGCTGCGAATAAATATTCCACGCCATGATCAGCAACTAGACTAACCATAACTATTGCCATCGCACCTGTTGCGCCAGAAATCATTCCCGGGCGACCACCAAAAACTGAAGTGATAAGGCCAACCATGAAAGCAGCATAAAGGCCAACTAATGGGTCAACCCCTGCAACAAAAGCAAATGCAACAGCTTCTGGAACCAGCGCTAAAGCAACTGTAAGTCCAGATAAAACATCGTTTTTGATGCTATAACCAGTTCGAGAGATTAAATTAAACACTTTGATGAACTTCCGAGGGTAAATCAGGTCGCGAATACTACACGATGCATCGACTCTGTCAAATAATAAAGACCCGAGATTAATGTCAAAAAATGGGATTTATAGTGCATTATTAATAAATTACTGTGCTTTTTTTAATTATTTAAGAAAAAGAGTTATTAAAAAATGCAATATTGCTTTATTTAAAAGAAATTTTAGTAGAAAACTAAGGATTTAAATTCTTTTTATTTCAAATAGTTAAAAAGGAATAGTGATAGTTTACTTCAACTTTAACGATTATTAGCGATGGATGTCTTTATTTTAATAGCAAAATTTTATTTGCGGAACAAAGCTGTACCTTCTATTGTCTACTGAGGGCAAGCAGAAAGTAACCTTAAACAAAAGCTTGTTCTTTAGCGTAATCCTACAGTAATTTTATAGTTTACAGAAATATGAGGTAACCGCATATATGAAAAGACAGAAACGTGATCGATTTGAAAGAGCCCATAATAGAGGCTTTACCGCTGGTGTTAGTGGAAAATCAAGTGAAGAATGCCCATTTCAGGCTGCAGATATTAAAGAACAATGGTTAGGCGGATGGCGAGAAGCTAGAGCCGAGATGAGTAAAGGGTATTTCACATAATTCACTCAGTTTCAAATAAGTGATCGAAAATGTCTTAATGCTTTTAAGGGCAAATTGGTAGTTTTAACAAATTGTTAATATAAAGTGTTTTCAGTTCACAACCACAAAGTTCAGAATGTTTAATTTTAAATTCAGGCTAGCGCCTGATAATCTCCCTCAAAGACCCTCATGCGAGGGTTTTTGTTTTTCTGATGGCAGATTTACTTGAGTGAATTGTAATTAGATTTCACAGCTTGTTACTAGGTCGGTATAATGAGCAGAATTCATTATTGATTAATAGATGCACATGTTAGCAAAACCGATTACTGATTTTCCTTTTCCTAAGCCTCCTAAAGTGCTGAGTGTCGATGAAACCGATTACTACAACCAATTATGTGCTGAACGGTTGCGTGAAAATAATGCCGTATTGATTGCTCATTATTATACGGATCCTGCGATTCAGCAATTAGCCGAGAAAACTGGCGGATTTGTTGGTGATTCTTTAGAGATGGCGAAGTTTGGTGCAAACCATGAAGCGACAACATTAGTTGTTGCTGGGGTTAAGTTTATGGGGGAAACCTCAAAAATGTTAAGCCCAAATAAACGTGTGATCATGCCAACATTAGAAGCAACATGTTCACTTGATATCGGTTGCCCCGCCGATCAGTTTAAAGCTTTTATCGATGAAAATCCTGAGAGAACGGTGGTTGTTTATGCTAATACTTCGGCTGAAGTAAAAGCTTTGGCTGATTGGGTCATTACCAGTAGCATCGCTGTTGATGTGATAGAACATTTAACGGCTAATGGTGAAAAAATCCTTTGGGGGCCTGATAGGCATCTTGGTGGGTATATTCAAAAAAAGACTGGTGCAGATATGATTCTATGGCAAGGACATTGTATCGTTCATGATGAATTTAAATATCAAGCATTAGAAAAGACGATCAAACTTTATCCTGAAGCTGCGGTGCTTGTACATCCTGAATCTCCTGAGTCAATTATTCAGTTAGCGGATTTTGTTGGATCGACTTCGCAGTTGATAAATGCTGCAAAAACTTTACCCCAAGAGCAAGTGATCGTTGCGACTGATAAAGGGATATTCCATAAAATGCAACAAGCTGCACCGGATAAGGAGTTGATTATTGCGCCGACAGCGGGTGAGGGAGCTACATGTAGAAGCTGTGCCCAATGTCCTTGGATGAAAATGAATGAATTGACTAATTTAGCTGAAGTTTTTGATAAAGATAATAATGAAATTTTTGTTGATGAAGCTTTGATCGAAAAGGCTCTCAAGCCGTTAACCAGAATGGTCAATTTTAAAAAATAGTCTTTTAATTGTTTTATTTAAGCCCCTTAAAGTTAAAGGGGCTTACAGTTATTAGAGTTTGGTTGAAAAGTTGGGGCCTGATGATTTTTTCTTCAGTGTCGGCTCCATATTAGCTGTTTTGCCGCCACTTTCAGATAAGCGCATTTGTAAATTTAAATCGGTACGAGATTCTGCAAACTTCAATGCATCTTCGCGTGAAATCACACCATCTTTGTATAGCTTGAAAAGTGATTGATCGAATGACATCATGCCATCCATATGATGTTTTTCGATAGCTTTTTTGAGCTCTTCCAAGTTACCTTTTTGAATAATTTCGCGAATATCTGGAGCTTTCATAACGATTTCTAATGCCGCTACTCGTTTACCTTGTTGGCTCATGACCAGCCTTTGTGAAACAAGACCTTTTAATACGCTGGAAAGCTCTTTCATCACTGATGCGCGTTGCTCTGAAGGAATCATGTTACGAATACGTTCCAAAACTTGCTTTGCGTTATTTCCATGAATGGTGGCAAGACACAAATGTCCCGTTTGAGCGTAGCTAAGTGCATATTGCATGGATTCTTCATCTCGAATTTCACCAATTAAAATAACATCAGGTGCCTCACGCATGGCATTTTTTAAAGCATTGTGGAAGTTTTTGGTATCGACACCAATTTCACGCTGATCAATGATTGAAAGTTTGTGTTCATGTAAAAATTCGATAGGATCTTCAATAGTAAGGATATGACTGGTATCACGTCGATTTCGGTAATCAATCATTGCTGCGAGCGTGGTGGATTTACCGCTGCCAGTAGGGCCACAGACTAAAACTAAGCCTGAACGTTCCATCACCAGTGATGCAACGGCTTTGGGTAAGTTGAGATCTTCAAAATTAGGGATATCGGATTTGATATGCCGCATTACCATGCCAACTTCGCCGCGTTGTAAGAAAACATTCACCCGAAAACGGCCTATATCTCCGACGGATATGGCAAAATTTTGTTCCCATTCTTCTTCAAACTCTTCAATTTGTTTAGCATCCATTAAACCATAAGCAATATCTTTTATAGCTCCGGGCGGCATTGGGCCTTGTCCCATAGGAGTAGAAACGCCTTCGATTTTCATGTGCGGAGGGGCTCCTGTGCTAAAAAATAGGTCAGAAGCATTTTTTTCCGCCATTAAGCGCAGTAACAATTTTATATCCATAGTATTTCCTAAAATCGGTTAAGGATTAACCTGATAATTTCATATTTTTTCTGATTGAAACTTTTTGTATAAAACTAGCTTTATAATAGACGGAAAAATATCTTTTATAAAGGATTGCCATTTAAATCGATATTGTTTAATCTACGCGGCTCGTCAGGAGGCTATAATCTCAAAGTGCTGATTTTTCTTTCCTGTGCGTGGCACTTGAACTGGTTATGTTAGGTTTAAAGTGTTTGCTGGTGAGGTGTCCGAGTGGCTGAAGGAGCACGCCTGGAAAGCGTGTATAGGTTAATCCCTATCGAGGGTTCGAATCCCTCTCTCACCGCCATATTTAAGTGGGTTGCGGTGAACATTGGTTTCACCAGTATAAACACTTAAAAAATACTGGTAAAATTATTTGAGGCGTATACAATAGCGCCCGTCAATGAATCGCCTGACGTTTTAAACAACAAGTTAAGTCGGTTCTACATAATGGTGGTCCTATTGGTCCTCTCGCAATGATAGGTTGTGAACTCCGCCAGGCCCGGAAGGGAGCAACGGTAGCAGCTGATTCATGTGCCGAGATGTGGCTGGTAGGATTGCCTCCAGATTCTTGTATCATCTCTCTATTTTTATTTAATCTTTTTCTTGTGTTAGTTTTTCCGGTTTTAAGACTGTTTTAATGTTTTGAAATAATCCTGTGATCACTAAAACTCTTCTATTATAATGATGCTTCAAGTTAAAGAATCAGTTGAGAAATACATCGATTATGAGTTATCAAGTTTTAGCGCGAAAATGGCGACC
>JAUIHB010000188.1 GCA_030432465.1 Gammaproteobacteria bacterium | reverse complement strand
ACATATGGGTTAACTATAGCAGTTTCAATACCGGGTTGGTAAATAATTAAAAATTTTATTCTTTAATTTTTATGCTTCTTCAGTTTCTTCATCCTTCTTAGGATTCATGATTTCATCAAAAGTCTGGCTCTTTTCCGTTACTTTAGCGCCATTTTGAACAAATTCAATCACGCTGTCCTCAAGCACAAGCTGCTCGACTTCGTTCAAACGGTTTTCATCAGCTAAATAATAGTTAATAACCTCTTCAGGTTGCTCATAGACAGAAGCCAACTCTTCTAATTTAGCTTTAACCATGTCTTTATCTGCGGCAATCTTATTTTGTTTAATAATTTCACCAACAATTAGGCCTAATTTAACTCTACGTATCGCTTTCTCTTCAAACAATTCAGAAGGAAGATCTGGTAAATTAGCTCCTTGACCACCAAACTGTTGAAACGCTTGACGTTTTAAGTTATCAATTTCCTGATCAATCATGGACTTAGGTGCTACAAAATCATGAATATCGACTAAAGAGTCCATAACCTGCTCTTTAACTTTATTCTTTAGTACTTGAGAAAGCTCTCGCTCCATATTCTTGCGAATATCCGCTTTCAAGCTGGCTACTGAACCATCTTCAATACCTAATTTTTCAGCCAACTCTCCCATTTTCAGAGGTTCTTTTTTGTTGACTAAATTAACTGTTGTTGCAAAAACAGCTTCTTTTCCTGCAACATCTTTATTCTGGTAATCTTCAGGGAATGTCACTTTCAGTTCTAACTCGTCACCGGCCTTAGAACCAATTAACTGGTCTTCAAAGCCTGGAATCATCTGACCAGCCCCAAGCTCTAGATCAAAACCATCAGCTTTACCGCCAGCGAACTCTTCTCCATCAATGGTTCCCACGAAATCGATATTAACCTGATCGCCTTCTTTCGATTTACGTTTGACTTCTACCCAATTAGCTTGCTGCTCGCGCAAAGTATCAATCATTTTGCTTAAATCTTCGTCGCCTACTTCTGAAACCACTTTCTCGATTTCAATTTTATCTAAGTTAGCTACTTCAATTTCAGGATATATTTCAAAGGTTGCAGTAAACTCAAGATCCTGACCTTCTTCCATTTTCACAGGCTCAATATGCGGAGCCCCAGCAGGTTGAAGTTTTTCTTGTAATACCGCTTCATAAAATGAGCGTTGCATGACTTCTGAAACCACTTCTTGTCTCACATGCTGACCAAAACGCTTTTTAATTACATTAAGTGGGATCTTTCCCGGACGAAAACCGTTCATGCGCTGAGTTTTAGCTAACTCTTTCATACGAGATATAGCAACATCATCGATTTTTTCCGCAGGTACACCGATAGTCAATTTGCGTTCTAAACCATTTGTGGTTTCAACAGAAACTTGCATTTGTCTGCTCCAACTGAGATCTTTTTTTATTTAATAACTCAAAAAGCACTGACTAACCATTAGCCAATGCTAAATCTAATTTGGTTTGAGCACACAGATAGCCTAGGTTGCTAGAGCTTAACAAAGGCATAAGAAACAGGCTTTGTCATATTTTTTGGCTAGCACCAAAGCTCAGGCGACCACCAACTAGCTCAAGCCAGAATTTTCAGTTTTTTATCTAGATAACCTATCTGTCCAAAAGACTGATTATTACAAAGTGGTGCGAGAGGAGAGACTCGAACTCTCACGCCGCAAGACACTGGAACCTAAATCCAGCGCGTCTACCAATTCCGCCACTCTCGCACTTTGTAAAAGCGGTCATTTTTCTCAAAATGACTAAAAATATGGGGTGGACGATGGGGTTTGAACCCACGACCACCGGAATCACAATCCGGGGCTCTACCAACTGAGCTACGCCCACCATAATAACAATGTTAGCGATGCATTATAAATGCTTTTTCGCTTGAGGTATAATCCTGTATGACGCAAATGGCGCGCCCGGCAGGATTCGAACCTGCTACCCTCGGCTTAGAAGGCCGATGCTCTATCCAGATGAGCTACGGGCGCATTGTTCCTCAGGAAACCCCGGTGTTAACACTAGCCATAAATTACTTGAGCCAAATGTTAACATAAAACTTGGTCGGGGAAGAGGGATTCGAACCCCCGACATCCTGCACCCAAAGCAGGCGCGCTACCAGACTGCGCTATTCCCCGACAACACCTTTTGGGACTTGCCCCACAAGGAGCGCGCATAATACTGACTAAACAGATTCTCGTCAATAAAGAAAAGTAATTATTTTTTAAAAAAGTTTTACTTGGCAGGCGCTTTAACAACTGAGAAAATAGCGCCTTTATTTCTATTAGTTATTGGAACATATTAGTATGTCGGCACGCCTCATTGATGGCAATAAAATATCGCTTGAGCTAAGAACTCAACTCAAAGCACAGGTTGCTCAGAGAGTTGAGCAAGGCTTGTCACAACCGGGGTTGGCCGTAATATTGGTTGGTGAAGATCCGGCATCTGCAGTTTACGTAGAAAAAAAAGTAAAAGCTTGTGAAGAAATAGGGTTTAATAGTCAAAAAGTCGTTTTTCCTAAATCTGTTTCACAGGAAGAATTAATTGCTCAAATAGAGCAGTTTAATAAAGACAACAACATTCATGGTATATTGGTTCAACTTCCTTTACCTGCTCATATTGATGCAAGTCAAGTACTGGAAACTATCCGAGCAGATAAAGATGTAGACGGCTTTCACCCTTATAATATTGGGCGATTAACTCAACGAATCCCGCAATTAAGACCCTGCACTCCATTTGGCATTATGATCATGCTTGAATCTTGTGATATTGATGTAAAAGGAATGAACTGTCTTGTTGTTGGCGCAAGCAATATCGTTGGCCGTCCTATGGCTATGGAGCTTCTATTAGCTGGTGCAACAGTAACTATATGTCATAAGTTTACCACCGATTTAGCAGAACATGTCAGCAGAGCCGATATGCTCGTTGTGGGGGTTGGGATCCCGCATTTAGTTAAAGGAGAATGGATTAAACCCGGAGCAATTGTTATAGATGTTGGTATTAATCGACTAGAAGATGGCTCTCTAACAGGTGATGTAGAGTTTGAAGTTGCATCACAAAAAGCCAGTTGGATAACCCCTGTTCCGGGCGGTGTAGGTCCGATGACAGTGGCTACATTGATGAAAAATACTTTATTAGCCGCGGAAAAGCTTGATAATAAAAGCTAACTTTCCTAATTTAAAAGTTAGCTTACACACTAAACAGAAAACCTAATTGCGGCTTTTTAAAGGCCGTTTAATTTTGCCAGAATAAATCTCCGCCGTGCTCTTCAATGGTTTCCAATACTTTTCCCCCGCCTCTAGCCACACAAGTCAGAGGGTCTTGAGCAACAATAACAGGTAACCCCGTTTCTTCTAAAAATAGGCGATCTAAATCTTTAATCAATGCTCCGCCACCGGTTAACACCATACCTCTTTCAGAAATATCTGCCGCCAATTCTGGTGGCGATTGCTCTAATACAGAACGAACAGCTCTGATCATACCTGCTAGTGGATCTTGAATAGCTTCCAAAACTTCATTGCTATTTATCGTAAAACTACGCGGAATACCTTCAGCCAAATTGCGTCCTCTGACATCAATTTCCATAACTTCAGTGCCTGGAAATGCGGTACCTATCTCATGTTTTATCCGTTCTGCTGTCGCTTCACCAATCACAGTTCCATAATTGCGGCGAACATAGTCAATAATAGCCTCATCAAAACGATCCCCACCTATACGTACAGAATCAGAAGAAACAACACCATTTAACGATAAAATAGCGATTTCTGTCGTCCCACCGCCAATATCGACCACCATAGAACCTCTTGCTTCGCCAACAGGTAAACCAGCTCCAACCGCAGCAGCCATAGGCTCTTCAATTAGATAAACATCTCGAGCACCAGCGCCGTAGGCTGACTCTTTAATCGCACGACGCTCTACTTGAGTGGAACCACAAGGCACACAAATTAATACTCGCGGGCTTGGCCGCATAAAAAAGCTAGAATCATGAACTTTACGAATAAATTCCTGCAACATTTTTTCAGTCACTTCAAAGTCAGCTATAACACCGTCTTTAAGCGGTCTAATCGCGGTTATATTCCCAGGCGTTCTTCCCAGCATAACTTTCGCATCTCTGCCTACTGCTGCAATTGATTTATTTCCCCCTCTTTCATGTCGAATAGCTACGACCGAAGGTTCATTAAGCACAATTCCCTGCTCTCGCATATAAATTAAAGTATTGGCAGTCCCCAAATCAATTGATAAGTCGGCCGAAAACAGGCCCCTAATTTTATTAAACATATTGCAGCTTATTCCGCGTAGTTATTCTGATGAGTTAAAACAAAAATAGCGTATTTTTCATACGAATGAAAAGTTTAACTGAATTCGCTATTGACTATAATAAGCTGATTATCGCTTACTTCCCGTTTAAACAGAAGGGTTTGCATTAATTTTCTTATGTTCTATGATGCAATTCCTCTAATAAAGTGCCTGATTAAAGTAAATGCTAGAAATAAACGCTGCACAGCATAAAGATGCTCAAAGAATCGCCGAATTAGCTAAACCAATTTGGCAAGAACACTACACGCCAATTATCGGTTCAAAGCAAGTTGAATATATGCTGAAAAACTTTCAGAGTGAAAAAGCGGTTCAAGAACAGATTGATGCGGGTTATCAATATTTTATTGCTAACTTTAGTTCAATACCCTGTGGTTACTTTTCAATACAACAAAGAAATGACTGTTTGTTCATTAGTAAGTTTTATCTAAATGCCCAATATCGAGGAAAAGGACTCGGAAAAAAGATGCTGGAGTATATCCACCAAAAGGCAATTGACTTTAAAGCCAACCAAATAGAGTTAACAGTCAACAAGCATAACCCTGCTTACTTGGTTTATTTAAAACTAGGATTCCAAAAAATTGATGATGTACAGTTTGATATTGGACAGGGCTATATTATGGACGATTATCTCATGCGAAAAAGCATTTAGTTTTTAGCATTCAATAATTAGTCGGATTTTATTCATAGCCGGCATAAACGCTAAAAATTTGGCGAACATTCAAAGTGTTGACTACACTCTTATAATTCAAGGATATCAAATAAATCCAAATATTAGTCAAAGGAACTCTTCATGGGGGTTTTTGCTAGGCGATCAATACGCTTAAAAATATTGTTCATCCCAATTGTTGGGGTTATCGGCTTCTTGATCTATTTACTCATAAGCTTGTTCACAATGAACAACAATCTAAAGCTTCTACAAAATGCAAAAGAAGTTCAATTCCCTTTGCTGCAAATATCAGCAGAAAGCTTAACTAAATTAGAAGATATTAAACGCACCCTAGGCGATGCTGTGAGCATGAATGAGCAGGAAAAACTGGACAATGCTAATGAAATTTATCAAGAATTAAAACAAGCGCTCAATCAAGCCTCACTTATCGATCAATCGCTTTCCCCTAAAGTCAAAAACCTTATTACCGAACTCGACAGTTACTTTCGTCAAGCTTATGGTTTATCCAAGAGCATTCTGGATGAAACTGCTGATTTTTCAAATATTGCCAATAAAAGCCAACAAATGACAAACGATTTAACGAATTTGCAAAAAGATCTAACTGAGTTCAATGCCGCCAGAAATCTAAATTTTATCGATGCATTTAACCAAGTAAACACTCAAACAGAATCAACCGCTTCTATAGGTATCATCGTAGGAGTTGTCACCATCATTTTGTTGTTCTTAGTGTCTATACCAATCAGTATTGCGATCAAAAAAAGCATCGATGAAATCACAGAATCAATGCGTAAAATTGCTGAAGAAGATGGAGACTTAACCTTAAGAATCAAAACCCAGAGTGAAGACGAAATAGGCCAATTAGTTCATTGGTTTAATACCTTTATTGCTAAATTACAAACGATCATCAAACAAACTGTAGAAACCGCCGTACCACTTGCAGACACCGCGGAAAAAATACAAGCTCTAACGTTTCAATCACAACGTATTTTTGAACAACAGGCTACCAGCAGTGAACAGTCACGCGTATCAGTCGAAGAAATGAACCTGAGCGTAGAAAGGATATCCAATAATGCCAGAGAAGCTTCTCAGTCAGCTAATGAAGCTCAACAAGGTGCCAATAAAGGTTTAACTGATGTTCAACACACAATAGATAGTATTCAATCTCTCGCGCAAAAAATATCAGACTCGGCTGAAACAGTCACTAAGCTTGAGCAAGGCTCAACCAAAGTAAACGTTGTACTGGATGTCATCAAAGGCATTGCAGAACAAACGAACCTTCTTGCTTTAAATGCTGCAATTGAAGCGGCAAGAGCAGGTGAGCAAGGCCGAGGTTTTGCAGTTGTTGCAGACGAAGTAAGAAGCCTCGCATCAAGAACTCAAGAGTCCACAGAAGAAATCAACCAAATATTAGAAGAATTACAGACTGCCGCAAAAGATGCGGTTTCAAAAATGGAGAGTAGTCGCAGTCAGGTCACACGCAGTGTAGAGCAAGCTGGTGATGCGGGAGAAAGTTTAAAAGCAATTACGGAAACAGTCACCAAAATTAATCAAATGAATGAAGAAATTGCCAATGACACAACACACCAGAAAAGCATATCGACTCATTTAGTTGAGTCGGTCACCGACATCCAGCAAAAAACTCAAGAGTCAAACTCAGCCAGTGAAGAACTCGCGCAAGGGAGCGAGCGGCTGTCTGAACTAGCTAAAGTCCTCGAATCAATTACCACTCAATTTAAAGTGTAGTTCTATTGACAAACTCACCTCTCTGTAAGGAGAATATTAATGAAAATTCTTAAGCGCTCTCTGATATTTTACATTTTATGTATTCCACTTTTAACACATGCAGCAGAAATTAATTTTTCCGGATTTGCGACACTCGCTGGCGGTAAGACTCTGGATGATGATGAATTTTTAGAAGGCCATGATGACACTTTTGATTTCCAGCCTAACTCTCTGTTAGCACTGCAAGCTTCCGCAGACTTAGGTAACGGATGGGGAGTAACCACTCAAGTTCTTTCAAGAGGTTCAGATGACTGGGATATAAAGTCGGAATGGGCGTTCCTTAGTTATGATGCCAATGATAATTGGCGGCTCCTGTTTGGACGGCAAAGAGTCCCCTTCTATATTTACTCCGATTTTTTAGATGTTTCATATGCTTATCACTGGATAAGCCCCCCAAGCGAACTATACTCGGTTCCTTACGATAGTCTGGATGGTGTTGGATCTATCTATACAACAAACTTTGGCAATTTTGATTCAACACTCCACATGATTTATGGTCGCAATCAGGACTCGACAACACTCTATGACATCGATCGTCCAACTGACTTCAGAAACATATTTGGAGCCGCATGGACACTGAATAGAGATTGGTTTACGCTTCGTTTGAGTTATGCAGCATCTGACTACGATATACCACTTAACGAAATAAGTCCTATTTTCGATTCTTGGCGAGCAACTCCGTTTGCCAGTATTGGCGATGAGTTAGAAGCAAAAGATGATAGAGGCGTATTTACAGGGGCTGGTGTTGTTATTGATTATGAAAGTTATTTGATAGTCACGGAATTCACTAATATTGACACTGGAGACAATTTTTTTCCCGAACAAAAAGCTTCTTATATCACTTTAGGTAAGCGTTTTGATAACTTTATGTTGCACCTCACGTATGGAACCAAAGATGGTGAAGCAGATAATATAGTCGCCAATATACCAAGAGGTAACCCTCCATTAGATGCACTTATTTCTGCTACCGAACAATTACTTTTATCTACCGAACAAGATGTTACCTATTA
>JAUIHB010000187.1 GCA_030432465.1 Gammaproteobacteria bacterium | reverse complement strand
GCCATAGCGGTGGTTGGATAGTGAGTTTGAGTTGTAAAACATCTTTGATCCATACACCATCACTGTTCGTCGCTTTAAGTTCAAATATATATGCATTAGGATCTAAGTTAGTAAAAACAGCTTGATTATTTTTGAGTGTTGGTTGCCATTCTTGGCTGTACGGTAATAAACGATATTGAAATTGATTTCTGTCTGGGTGGCGAAAATCTAAAGAGGCAAATTCAAAAGTAATATCATTGGCAGTATAAGCGAGTTCTATAGGTTGGTCTTTATAAGGAACACCCTTAGCTAGTAGAGATTCGCCTTGTACGGAAATGTTAGTTATTTTTAGTTTTGGTTGAAAATCTGTATGAGGATTCGAGGTTGGGTTGACAATGGATACACCATTGACACTTCCAAAATAAATTTCTCCTGACTGAGATTTTGCTACAGCATTACCATTAAATTCGTTTGCGGTTAGTCCATCATCGCTTGAATAATTTGTAAATATTTTTGTTTGTGGATCAAATTCTGAAAGCCCTCTATTGGTGCTTAGCCAGACTTTTCCTGAAGAATCAAATTCAATGGCGTAAATTGCACTGTTAGGCAAACCATCTTTTTCAAGATAACTTTTAAAACGAAAACTACCATCTCTTATTTCTTGAGCGGTTAGTAAATTTAAGCCGTTAAATGTTCCGATCCACAAGTTGCCTTTGTCGTCTTTTTTGAGACTACGCACAGTATTGTCACTGATTGAGTTTGGATCGCCTGGATTATTTTCAAAGCTGGTAAGTGAGCCAAACTCTGGATCGTAACGTTGTAACCCTTTTCCCCAAGTTCCAAACCATATATAACCATCATCATCTTGTAGCATAACTCGGATCGAGGCATCACCTAAATTGCCTTGTTCAACAAACTTATAATCTTGAACCACTTGCTGTGACTTTTGATCAATACGCAATAATCCATCATCGGTGCCGACCCAAATATTGCCAAAACGATCTTTTTCTACCATGCGAACACGATTATAACTAATATAATCTCGCGGAAAGTCATAACGTTGAATGACTTCCAATTTTTGTTCTTGCGGTGAAAATACGCCAAGTTGTCCCTGAGTGTTTCCAAGCCAGATTTTTCCTTGATCATCAATGGTAAAACTATAAATTTGATTGCTAAAACTTCTGTTCTCTTGGGTTACAAAATGATTGTAATGATGATATTTTTCAGTGGTAGGATCGTATTTATCTAAACCATTGAGGGTCGCAAACCATAACTTACCTTGTTTATCTTCTTCGATGTCCCACACAAACTCATGAGATAAGCTGTTTTTATTATGCGGTGAGTGACTAAGACGGGATAAGCGATTTTCGAATGACATTGTGGTATTGATTCCGCCACCGGCGGTACCTACCCAAATGAGTCCTGATTTGTCTTGATATAAAGACCAGATATCGTTGATTGTCAGGCTATGTATATCGGCTGAATTACGCTGGAAATTGAGAAAATTATTTGAGCCTTTACGTCGAATATTAATACCACCTTCTTCCGTTCCCACCCATAAGTCACCATTTTTAACCCGTAAAATAGCGCGAATATCGTTATTGCTTAAACTCCCCGGAACGGAATTATTTTGTTGAAAGCGAGCAAATTCCTGTTGATCAGGGCGTAAGTGATAAAGACCATCAAATCGCGTTCCAACCCAAAGGCTACCATCAGTGTCTAAATAAATATCATTAATTTGTTTAGGGGAGTTGTAGAAGTTGTAATTTGAAAAAACTTGTTGCTCTACGTCGAAATGCGCCAAATATTCACTACTGGCTACCCATAAATTTCCCTTGCCATCATCCTCTATATCAACAATTGCACCGTGAGGCAGTGATTGATTATCGAGTGGGTTATGATAAAAGTGTGCGAAAGCCTGTTTTTCCGGTAAAAATAAGTTGAGCCCATGACTGGTACCAATCCAAAGGCGTCCCTGTAAATCCAGATGCATGCTTCTAACTTGAGGATGACTTAAACTGTCAAAGTCATTTTCATGGGCTAAATAACGAATGAATTGTCCAGTTTTCGGATCAAAGCGATTAATACCATTCTGTGCTGTTCCTACCCATAGAAAACCTTCCTCATCTTCTAAAATTGAAACCACAATATTATTAGAAATTGAGGTAGGATCTTGCGGGTTATTTTTAAAGTTAACGAATCGATAACCGTCATATCGAGTCAGTCCATCATAAGTACCAATCCAGATAAACCCGTGACTATCTTGAAACACGGTGTTTACGGTACTTTGTGGAAGACCTTCCTCTGTACCAATATGCATGAAACTGATTGAATTTGGGCTTGCATACACTGACGCAGAGCACAGCAGTGCGCACGTAACTACCAGCATCAGGCGCCAATAGTATGTGTGAGTTGTCAGTAAATTGTGTTTAAATTGATTCAAAAGAAAAGCAATACCAATTAGTTTATTTCAAACAAGTAAGCCGAAGCGTCCGAAAAAATAACTCATATTAGTTAAAAAGTCATTGGAATTTAAGGAATTATTCTCCAAACAAGCATGTTGCCAGAGAGCACAAACAGCTTAATTATGCTTCTTTAATACTAGACTGTATTAATAAAAACACTATATTAAAGAAAGTATTCTCATATAATTTAATTGGCTTTGCTGGGGAAAGATTCTGCTTATTCGATTATTTGTTGTTATTTTTCTTAATTTATCATCTTTAAACGGAAATTAGTATGTCGCAGTTGCCAGAAAATGTCATACCTGAAAAACGCTCCTTAGACAAAATACCCAATGCCCCGTCTCGAAGCGAGCCTGTGGGGTTTTTGCTGCGCCTGGCAAAAGCACTACATACTTATGGGCTACCTGCTTACGAGCTTGAAAATACCATGAATGGGTGTGCTGAAGCACTAGGTTACGGTATTCAGTGCATGTCTTTACCTACGTCAATAAACATGACTATTTTACCCCCTGATGGTAATCCTCAAACTTTTGTTATTCGGGTTGCTCCAGGAGAGGTTAACCTAGATAAGTTACGTAAAACGACAGATATTGCACAACTGGTTATTCAGGGAACGCTATCTCACAAAGACGGTGCCGAGCGATTGAAAGTTGTTTCTGACTCGCAGTCTGAATATAGCGCATGGATGATGATTTTAGCTTTCGGTGTTGTTTCCGCTTGTTTGGCGCGTATTTTTTCAGGGGGGCTGAGTGAAATATTGGTTGCTGGCATTATCGGCTTAACCGTAGGTACATTAGCCATAGCATCCCGTACTCGGCCGTTATTAGAGCATTTGTTGCCATCAGTATGCGCTTTTATGGCCACTTTGCTGGCAATTGTAATTGATCATATCTGGTTACGGGAAATTACTATTTCAGTGGTCGTTATTTCGGGTTTGATTGTTCTATTGCCCGGACTTTCTTTAACTATTGCGATGGCTGAGCTTGCAACACAGAATATGGTTTCGGGGACAGCCCGTCTGACCGGAGCTGCAACTACTTTTATTCAATTAGCATTTGGCAGTGCACTGGCGGTTGAAATTAGCAAATTATTTGCGCTTGATGTTTATGGGGGGAGCGTTAGTAAAGTGCCCTTGTGGAGCGTGCTTATCGCGGTTGCCATTGCGGCAATAGCGCTGGTTCCAACATTTGAAGCTCGAAAAAAAGATGCCGGTTGGTTTTTGTTAGCTGCATTAACTGCCTATATTTCTGTCTATTATACTTCTATGTTATTGGGAGCCTCTCTAGGAGCTTTTACTGGAGCGATAACGGTTGGCTTGTTGGCAAAAGCTGCCACTCGAATTTTTGCTATTCCAGGAGCCACTATCATGATGCCGGGATTTATTATTTTAGTACCTGGCTCCGTCGGCTACCGAAGCATACTCGCATTGGTCGAAAAGGATATTGTTGGAGGTTTACAAACTGCATTTGACGTTGCGGTTATTGGGATTGCATTGGTTGCAGGTTTCTTGATTTCATCGATGGTACCTTTACCCAAAGATCGTGCTAAAGATGAGTACTAAACTAATGTATTTATCAACAATCGTTAAGTGTTTTAATTTAGTTTTAAATTTTCTTGTAAAATTTGTTGGGTAAAATGGCTTCGTAGATAAAAACCTCTTGGTAATGTGGCAATTTTTTCGCCTTGCTGGTTGTAGGCCGAAGTCAGTGCTTTGGCATTAGCTGCTTTAGGTCTAACTTGTAAATACTCACCTATTTTTGCATTCAGTTGGTCAACTTTACCTAAATTCACCATTTCGACGGCATTTTCCCAGTCCATTTTCAGGGTTTGTTGCTGTTGGGGGGTAGGGCACCATAAAAATGGTGTGGCTATCCGCGAAAGCATAATATTTTGTTGAGGTTTTCTGGCTATCGGTACCCAAAGTACCTTCTGTAGTTTGTGATAAACAGGACTTTGTTGCCAGCTAATCAATTGTTGCGAAGTCAGATTAAGTACGCTGACATAAGTAGACTCTAACACTTTGCCCTGATAATCAATCGGCAGCGTTTTTAGTTCTATCTTTAAATGTGGAAAATCTGGCTGTGAAAGGCTACCAGAGTCTGCTCCTAAACAAGCTTCGATAAATTGGCCTTGCCAACCTTTTTTACGTTTCAGAGTTTCAGGTACTATGATATTCAGTGAATGAGCTACTTCCCCAATAGTCTTACCTGCAAGAGCGTGTGCTCTTTGCATGAGTTGTTTTTGAGACTCTGGTCTTGGAAAAGGGGAAATCATAGACAGTTCTTAATGAATAAAAGTGAACATTTAACAGCAATATGTCACATAATGGTAAAGAAATTTGCTGAATGGTCAATTGTGTGGTTGAATTAGTTTATAAAAAGTTTTTAATTGGTATCGATAAGTGATTGATTCAGAGGGATTTCGAGCCAATATCGGCATGATTGTATGTAACGATTTTGGCAATCTGCTCTGGACCAGACGTATTGGACAGAATTCATGGCAATTCCCTCAAGGTGGAGTTGATCCGGGCGAGAGCGCGGAACAGGCTTTATTTAGAGAGTTAAAAGAAGAGATTGGGTTAGAGAAGCAAGATGTAAGGATACTTGGATCAACTAAAAGTTGGTTAAAGTATCGATTGCCCAATCGCTATATTCGCCAGGGTAGCTTTCCATTGTGTGTAGGTCAAAAGCAGAAGTGGTACATGATGAGGCTTGTGAGCAACGAGTCTCGAATACGTTTTGATGTCACCGGACATCCAGAATTTGATCACTTTATGTGGGTCAATTACTGGTATCCTTTACGTCAGGTGATTGCTTTTAAACAATCGGTTTATCGAGAAGCCTTGTGTGAGCTAATGCCTTTTGTCATGGAGCATCAAGTTAGGCAACGTAAGCAGCGTGGGCGTCGTCCACACAAAAAAGGGAAAAACCAAGAATAAAAATAGCCAAATAAATTAGGAGACGGAGCCATTGCTTGAGCAGTTAAGGCGTGTCACCCAAGCGGTTAGTTTAGCTGAAGGGCGCCAAGACACGTTGGATGTGATTGTATCGCAGGTGTGTAAAGCGATGGACGTGGAAGTCTGTTCTATCTATTTGGCTGACTATGAACTTAACCAATTTGTGTTAATGGCTAATCGAGGATTTAATCCTGATTATATTGGACAGGTACGATTAGACTTCAACCAAGGTTTAGTCGGTTTAATTGGTCAAAGAGAAGAACCGATACATTTACAACAAGCGAGTCTACATCCCGCCTATTCTTATGTCCCCGAAGTTAGAGAAGAAGAGTTTAATGCATTTTTAGGTGTGCCTATAATTCACCGCCGCAAAGTGTTGGGAGTTTTAGTCATCCAGCAAAAAGAGCCACGTCAATTTGAGTTGGAGGAGGAAACTTTTCTGATAACTCTGGCAGCTCAATTGTCATCAATTTTATCGAATACCGAAATTAATGAGCTTTTTGAGCCCGAAGAACTTGGTTTATTCACAAGAACCCTGCAAGGCACTCCTGCCTCTACTGGTATTGCTATTGGTACAGCTTGTGTCATGTTTCCACAGGAGAATATTCACAGTGTTCCCGATCGGTATACGGATGATATTCAGGGAGAATTGGACAAATTAGGAGCTGCGGTTAAGGCAACTCATTTGCAGCTTGAAAGAATGTCACGCCGTATGCAGGGGCTAGTTTCAGAACAAGAGTTGTCTTTGTTCGATGCTTACCAGCAAATTCTTGGTTCAGATGGTCTTAGCGAAGAAATAGAGCAGCAAATACGAGAAGGGCACTGGGCTGCTTCTGCATTACGTATTGTGATACAGCGCCACCTGAAGGCGTTTCGCTCTATGCAGGATCCTTATTTAAGAGAACGAGCCAATGATATAGAAGATTTGGCTAATCGAGTTTTGGCTCAGTTATTTAAAGCGAACACTGAGGTTCAGGAAATACCACCAGAAACTGTTTTGGTGGCTGAAAATATTACTGCTAGCATGCTGGCTGAAGTTCCTATGGGTAATATCGTAGGAATTGTGTCTGTTAAAGGTTCTGCAACTTCGCATGCTGCTATTTTGGCAAAAGCTCTGGGGATTCCTGCAATCATTGGCTTAGAGCATTTTTCGGTAGCTCGTATCGAAAATAAAAAGCTAATTATTGATGGTTATAATGGACAGCTTTATATTTCTCCGGGACAAAGTTTACTCAATCAATATTGTCGACTGATAGAAGAAGATAAGCAATTAGCGGAAGAGCTTGCCGAAGATGATGGCCTGCCAAATACGACTAAAGACGGGCATTCGATTAAATTAATGATCAATAACAATTTAGGGACTGATCTGGATAAAGCCAAACAAATAGGTGCTGACGGGATTGGACTGTTTCGGAGCGAAATCCATTTTATGCAACTTCAACAGTTTCCGTCGGAAGAAGCACAGTGCCAAATATATCGTCATTTATTTCAGGAATTTGCTGATTACCCTGTAACTATTCGCACATTAGATATTGGTGGGGATAAGCAATTAAGTTATTTCCCAATTAATGAAGAAAACCCTTTTCTAGGTTGGCGTGGGGTAAGGGTAACTCTGGATCACCCTGAAATATTTTTAGTACAGTTAAGAGCAATATTTAAGGCCAGTGCTGGGTTTGGCCAGCTTAAACTAGCATTGCCCATGGTAACTACATTGGAAGAGCTTGATGAATGCTATCGCTTGATTTATCAGGCTTTTGATGAAGTTGAAGAAGAGCTTAGCAAACAGGGACAACAAATTAATACACCGCAAGTGGGCATTATTTTGGAGGTTCCAGCAACGGTTTTTCAGTTAGAAACTTTTGCTAAACGCGTTGATTTTATTTCAGTAGGTACTAATGATTTAATTCAATACCTTATGGCGGTGGATAGAAATAACGTACTGGTTAAGAGTTTATACAGTCACTTTCAGCCTGCTATTATCAGTGTATTGAAGCAAGTTTCACGAGTTTGTCAACAGGCCAGAGTTCCATTACAAATTTGTGGCGAAATGGCTTCAGATCCTATAGCGGCGCTTGTTTTAGTTGGTTTAGGTTACACCGAACTTAGTATGAATGTCAGTTATCTGGCGAAAGTAAAAAGGGCTATTTCCCGCTTTGACTTATGTGAATTGCAGCAGCTCGTAGAAGAAATCAGTGAATTTGAGACGGAAGCAAAAATTAAAGATCACTTACTTAAAAAAATGGAAGCCAGAGGATTAGGTGGGTTGGTAAGAGCTGGTAATTAGCCTGAGAGAACCACTGGATTTAATCACTGTAATGCTTATGCGCTTTGGTTAGAATAGGCCTATCTTAATTTTATTCATGAAGTAAATCTTTTGGAATTTTGGCTGATTTTTA
>JAUIHB010000186.1 GCA_030432465.1 Gammaproteobacteria bacterium | reverse complement strand
TTTTTGATTAGCCAAAAAGAAGTTAAGTCATGGGGCTCCAAAACGAGTTTCCACTTTAGCTTTAAGGTTGGAAAACGATTTTTTGTGAGGGAAGTTGGTCGAGGATTGATGGAGTTTATTGATGGTCAACTTGTTCTTGTTCCGGGTACTGAACGTTTCGCAGATGAAAGAATCTATGGATTGTTAGCTTGGCCTACAGAGGACTCTTCAGGACTTTTAATTGTCACTCGTACAATGGGACTTTTTACCTATCAAAATAAAGCCGTTGCTCCTTTTTACACCGAAGTAGACGAGCAACTTAAGCTTGACTTGGTGTACGCTGCAAGTAATTTACCTGATGGCAGGCTTGTTTTATGCACTTTACAAGGGGGCATTTATTGGCTGGATAATCGTGGTAATTGGTTGAAAACTTTAAGCTCGGAAGACGGACTAGTGGATAATGCATTCACAGCACTTATGCTTGACCAAGAGGGGGGTGTTTGGTTTGCATCTTCTCGCGGAATTTCTCGTATAAATGCTAATAGTAACATCACGGTGTTTAATGAACATGCGGGTTTGAAAAGTGGTGCATATTTGGCTCGAAGCTTTGGAGATAATATTTACGCTGGTTCTAGTTCTGGACTTTTTTTGCTTAAGCCTGGACCTAATGCTCATTTTTCGGCAGTCAAAGGAATTCAGAACCAAGTTTGGGATTTGCTACCGATAAGGAATCATCTATTGCTTGCCAATTATCTGGGGGTCTATGAGGTTATCGAGAATGAAGTTAAGTTAATATTTCCTTATGATGCTGTGTTTATTTTGTACGCAGGCGATACTGATAAGAATGAGGTTTTTGTTGGTTTTCGTCGAGGTGTCGCTCGAATTCGGTTACAAGATAATGAATGGATCGATGAAGGAGCTATACCAGGTGTAGACGAGGAAATTCGTTCAATTTGGCAATCTAAAAATAAGGATTTATGGCTTGGAACTTATGCAAATGGAGTTATACGTGTCAGGCATTTAAGTCAGAGCCAGCCTGAAATCACTGAATTTAGCACCGTAGACGGATTACCGAGTAATAATCAAAATGTCCCTATAGGATATGAAGATGAAGTTATTTTTCTGACGACTCAAGGCATCTATGCTTTTGATGATGCTACTAAGAAGTTTTCTCCTGATGAAAGGTTTAGCAGTTTATTCAATGGTGAAACTCGCTTAATTCTTTCAGCTGCCTCTGATCCTGAAGCGGGTATTTGGGTCATGACAAGTGAAACCGAGTCTGGTGAAAGTCATTCAGGATTGATAGCCAGACAACCTGATGGAAGTTTTGTCTGGAAGCGAAAAATGCTTTCTGACCTTGATAAATATCGTCAAAACGATATATTTCGAGATAACGATGGAACACTCTGGATTGCTGCTAATGAAGGACTATATCGAATTGCTCCAAACGAATCAGTAAAAGGTCCTGTTCCTTTTAAAGTGGTTTTACGCAAAGTAATTACTGGTGACGACAAAGTAATTTTTGCTGGAGGTGGTGAGCCTGATATTGCTGAAATTTCTTTCAAAGAAAATCGCTTGCGTTTTCAGTTTGCAGCTTTGAGTTTTAATGATATAGAGGCCAATCAATATCAAGTTAAACTAGTCGGTGCTGATAATAACTGGTCTTCTTGGACTAAAGAAACTTTCAAAGATTACTCAAATTTATGGGAAGGGAATTATGAGTTGTGGTTGAGAGGGAAAAATCAATACGGAATAGTTCAGGAATCAAAGGTCTATGCGTTCAAGGTATTAGCGCCCTGGTATCGTAAACCTTTTGCTTATTTTTGTTATTTGATGCTCATTACTCTTTTAATCTGGAGCATTTTACGTTGGCGCACGGGGCGTTTGAATGCTCAGAAAAAGTGGTTGCGCAATGAAGTTGAAGAGCGTACTAGGCAGTTGGCAATGCTCGGTAAAATTGGTCGCGATATAACGGCGACGTTAGACTTAGATTCTGCACTGGAATCAGTTTACAGCAGTATCAATAAAATGTTGGATGCGAGAGTTTTTGGGATTGGGATTTATTACCCTGAAAAAGATGAAATTGAATTTCGACTAGCGATTGAAAATGGTCAGCGTTATAAACCCTATACCAGAAGTATGAAAGATAGAGATCAACTTGCGGTGTGGTGCGTCAATCATAAAGAAGTAGTTTCTATTAATGATTTTGTGAATGAGTATTCTCGTTATATGACGAGTATGGAAACCGATTCGACAGTATTAGCAGATGGTTCCGCTGCTCAGCAACCGTTATCAATTCTCTATGTGCCTATTTTACTTCAACAATCAGTCGTTGGTGTATTAACGGTGCAAAGCTTTAAGGCCAATGCTTATCGTCCACAGCACTTAGAGTTGCTGAAAACCCTGGCAAGTTATACCGCCATTGCTATTGACAACGGACGTGCTCACAAAAAACTATTGCAAGCTTACAAAACAATGGAAGAGGTCAGTGTGACAGATCAACTGACCGGACTTAAAAATCGTCACTTCCTGACACAGTACATTCATAAGGATATTAGTAAAATTGATCGTGATTATGATAATCAAATAAGAGGTATTAAAGAGCTTAATACAGATGAGTCAATGCATCTCTTTTTCATACTGGATCTTGATCATTTTAAACAGGTTAACGATACTTATGGACATGCCGCTGGCGATCAAGTGTTGATCCAGATTAAAAACCTGTTAATTCAGGTTTTTAGAGATTCCGATTTTTTGATTCGCTGGGGAGGTGAAGAGTTTCTAGCCATTGCGCGATTTACCCGCGGTGATTGTGGCGCAACATTAGCAGAGCGGATACGCAATGTTATTGAGCAACATGAGTTTGATATTGGTGATGAAAAAACAATAAAAATGACATCTTCAATAGGCTTTGCTTCATACCCTTTTTATTCCAAGGATTATGGTCTTCTTACTTGGCAACAAGTCGTTAAAATTGCCGATCAGTGTCTATATCATGCTAAAAGCCAGCGGAACGCTTGGGTCGGTGGAGTGCCAAGTGATACATTTGTCACTGAAGACTTTATGCAAGTCTTTTTAAAACAACCGGAGAGGCTATTGCAAACCTCTCATATTAAACTGATTAGCTCAATTCAAAAATAATTTTTTCGTCTTATCTCTGAGTTGAGCAGCCGCTTTTTATCTTTAAGTAATAGATCTTACTGGTAAATTACGGATGGTAACCAAGTGACAAGTTCTGGCCATAATGCAAGCAAAATTAACAGTGCGATCTGTAAACCAATAAACGGTAAAACACCCTGATAGATTTGCTGGGTTTTTACAGACTCTGGTGTTACACCACGTAGATAAAACAACGCAAAACCGAAAGGCGGTGTTAAAAATGACGTTTGCAGATTGACGGCGATCATAACCCCAAGCCAAACTGGATCAACTCCCATGGCTAACAATGGGGGAGCTGTTAATGGTACAACAACAAAAACGATTTCAATGAAGTCTAAAATAAAACCAAGTAAAAACATGGTCAGCATGACCACTATCATTGCGCCAATAACTCCACCGGGCAAATTGGTCAGTAAATCTCTTATTGCATCATCGCCACCAAAAGCGCGAAACACTAATGAAAAGATCGAAGCTCCAATCAAAATCATAAAAACCATGCTTGAAGTTTTAGTTGTTGTCTGGGCGACTTGCTTTAGTCGAGATAAAGAAAATTCTTTAAATAATATGGCTAATATTGTTGCGCCGATAGCACCTAAAGCCGCTGCTTCACTGGGAGTGGCTACACCACCTAAAATAGAGCCCAGTACTAGTAAAATTAAGATTAAAGGAAGTAGCAAAGCTCGCCATTCAAATCTGGCATTGATAGCTTTTGGTGCAACAGGTGCCTGGTTGGGTTTTACTCGTGCAATTATTGCGATATAAATAATGTAAAAAGCAACTAAAATGAATCCTGGGATCATAGCGCCAGCAAATAAATCTCCTACTGACACTGGATCTAAACCAACACCTGCATCACGGTTTGCGCTTGCGATTACATCACCTAATAAAACAAGAACAATCGACGGTGGGATTATTTGCCCTAAAGTACCTGAAGCACAAATGACACCAGTAGATAGCTGTGGTGAATAACCTGACTTTAGCATAATTGGTAAAGATAGGAGTCCCATAGTTACAACTGTTGCGCCAACTATTCCTGTACTTGCCGCAAGTAGTGCACCCACGATAACCACCGATATTGCTAATCCGCCGGGGGCACCTGCAAATAAGCTTGCCATTCCTGTTAATAATTTTTCAGCAATTTTTGATTTTTCTAGCATTACTCCCATAAATACAAACAGGGGAACGGCAATAAGTGTTTGGTTATTCATAATGCCAAACAACCGACTGAATGCAGATTTCAGCATCAGTGGATTCACATCTCCTGTCAGTACGCCAATGCCTGCAAATAATAACGCTGTGCCAGCAAGTGAAAATGCAACGGGATAACCAGCCAACAAAACGATACAAACACAAATAAACATTAATAAGGCAAGCCATTCCATTAGTGAGCTCCTTCTGATTTTGTTACTTGAATTGGTGTTGATTGCTGTGGTGGATAAGCATCATTATTGGTTGGTTTACTCGATATTTGTTGAATACTTTTTAGTATTTGATTAATCGCTTCAAGGATTAGTAAAACAGGCATAATAAGCAACATACCTTTTAGCAAAAAGGTCGCAGGCATTCCTCCTGCTTCGGCAGAAACTTCGTTGATACGCCAGCTTAAAACGACATAAGACCAGCTAGACCATAAAATAAAGGTGGTTACAGGTAACAGTAAAAGTAAAGAGCCTAATAAATTAACCCAGGCTTTACTGGGGTTGGAGAACCGAGAATAAAGTACATCTACTCTGACATGCTCGTCATTATTTAAGGTGTAAGCCGCTGCAAATAGAAAGTTTGCGCAATGCATCCAAGTAATTGATTCGGTAATTAAAATGGCACTGGTGTTGAATAACCAACTGGCTAATACATTCAGTGATAATAATAAAACCATTAGTACCGTTAACCAGCTCACTATTTGTCCAGTTAAAACCGATATGGAGCCAAGTATTGATGATAATTTGTGTGTAAAAGAATTCATTGGAAATTAACCTATTCTATTTTTTTCTTTATGGTTATTCACAAGCCATTTGGCTTTATCCACAGCTTATTCAGGGCATATTTCAACAATGTTTTATAATGTTATCTTGTTGAATTTAAAGGAAATACTATGTTTTAATATCTTGTGTGGAGATATTTTTTTGTTCACAAGCCACATAATACATTATTTTTTATGCACGATCTTATCCACAGAATATTAAAAAATAAATAATCCTTATTATTTAAATAGTTATGACATATTGTTAATTTTTTTTTTAACTTTCTAATAGGCTATAATTTGCCGATTAAATTCGGCAGTTAAGGTTAATCTGCGGTAGAATAGCCGACCCAATTTTAAGGCTGTCAACCTTAACGATTGCAGCAAACTTGGTCAATTAAAACTGGCTTGCGTAGACAAATTAATCAAAGACGAATGGAAAATATGCAAAATCAAACTCCGCTTATTTTGGTCGATGGCTCCTCTTACCTTTTTCGTGCTTACCACACTATGAATTTTACTACTTCAGCAGGGCAACCTACCGGTGCTATTTACGGGGTGGTGAATATGTTGAAAAGTTTATACAAACAATATCATCCCAACCAGATGGCGGTGATTTTTGATGCCAAAGGTAAAACCTTCCGCAATGATTTGTACCCAGAATATAAAGCCAATAGGCCGCCTATGCCTGATGATTTGCGCGATCAAATAGCACCATTGCATCAAATAGTCAGGGCGCTGGGTTTTCCTTTAATTTCAATTGAAGGGGTTGAGGCTGACGATGTGATAGGGACGATTGCTTATCATGCGACAGAGGCCGGACGCGATACCATTATTTCCACTGGCGATAAGGATATGGCGCAATTAGTTAATCCGCATATCAGTTTGATTAATACCATGACTAATTTGTTTTTGGATGAAGCGGGAGTCGTGAAAAAATTTGGTATTCCACCAAACTTGATTATCGATTTTCTCGCTCTGATGGGAGATAAGTCTGACAATATTCCGGGGGTTGCTGGTGTCGGTGAAAAAACAGCTTTAGGTTTATTGCAGGGCATTGGTGGCATTGATGATATTTATCAAAATCTGGATAAGATTGCGGATTTATCTTTTCGTGGTGCCAAATCATTGGGTAAGAAAATGGCTGAATATGAAGCAGATGCGAGATTATCCTATGAGCTGGCCACCATAAAAGTTGATGTTGACTTACCTTTAACATTGGAAGAGCTTACCGTCGGCGAGCCTGATAACGATGCTTTAGAGTCTTTATTTTCTGAATATGAGTTCAGAACTTGGTTAAAAGATATTAAGGCTGGAAAATCAGCCTTGCCAACTCCTGCGGAAAACTCATCATCTGAAACGGTAACATCCCCTGAATCAATAAAAGAAGATGCTGAGGTTGCTGTTATACAAAGCAGTGTTGATCATAGCGATTACGAAATAATTTTTGAGAAAGCACAATTAACTCGTTGGATCGAAAAACTGAATCAATGTGAACTATTTGCTGTTGATACCGAAACCACCAGTTTAAATATTATTGCAGCTGAGTTAGTGGGAATTTCGTTTGCGGTCGAAAAAGGACAAGCAGCTTACTTGCCATTATTACATCGATATCCAGGAGCGCCTGAGCAATTAGATGCCAACTGGGCGTTGGCACAATTGAAGCCTATCTTGGAAAATCCAGATATAGGTAAAATTGGTCAGAATATTAAGTATGATCAAAGCATTTTTGCTGCGGCAGGCATTCAACTTAAAGGTGTTAAATTTGACACGATGTTGGAGTCTTATATGTTAAATAGCGTAGCTAATCGACATGACATGAATACCCTTGCTCAGAAATACTTAGGTCATGAATGTATTCATTTTGAAGACATTGCAGGTAAAGGTAAAAAACAGATAACTTTTGACCAAATTGATTTAGATATTGCGGGTACTTATGCCGCAGAAGATGCCGATGTAACGTTACAATTACATCAGGAAATCTGGTCTCAGCTAAAGTCCTTAGAAGGTCCAAGTAATGTCTTTACTGAAGTTGAAATGCCCTTAGTTAATGTACTTTCCAGTATGGAACAGCGAGGCGTTTTGATTGACAGTGAATTTTTAAAGCAAAAAAGCAATGAGTTTGGTTTAAGGATTGTGGAGCTGGAAAAGAAAGCTCATGAATTGGCAGGCCAACCATTTAATTTAGGTTCTCCAAAGCAGTTACAGGAAATATTGTTTGAAAAACAAGGGCTGCCTGTTTTAAAGAAAACGCCTAAGAAGCAACCTTCTACAGCTGAAGAAGTTTTGCTACAACTAGCGCTAGATTATCCGTTACCTAAGGTAATCATGGAATATCGCGGATTAAGTAAGTTGAAATCAACTTACTCTGATAAGTTACCACTCATGGTTCAGCCTAAATCGGGACGTGTGCACACTTCTTATCACCAAGCTGTTGCTGCAACCGGACGTTTGTCATCAACGGATCCTAACTTGCAGAATATTCCAGTAAAGACCCCCGAAGGACGCAGTTTGAGAGAAGCATTTGTTGCACCTCAAGGTTATAAAATTGTGGCGGCAGATTATTCACAGATTGAATTAAGAATTATGGCGCATCTGTCGCAGGATCCCAATCTACTGCAAGCCTTTAAAGAACAAAGAGATGTTCATGCAGCTACTGCAGCTGAAGTTTTTGGTGTGGATATCGATTCGGTTACTGATG
>JAUIHB010000185.1 GCA_030432465.1 Gammaproteobacteria bacterium | reverse complement strand
AGGTATGAGTAAAAAAAGCATTAACTCTGATAATTGAGAAAATAATAAATGGATTGTTTGTCGGTGTTCGATAAAAAGCAGTGACAACAGTATTTGGCTGATAATGAGTACCATTGATGAAAACCCTAAAATTTAAAAATAAAATTTTATCGTCAAGGTTTTAGCTAAACGATAAGTTTACTGAAAGGAGTTAGACTAAGACTAACCACTCTATGTTTTTGATTAAATTTTTAGGAAGCTGCTAATTGGATAAGGTTATTTTTCTGAGTATTTAAAATATTAGCATCAAAAAGCCAGTCTTTAATGAAATAGAAAACCTGTTTTTGAATTAAATAAATATATCTTGTTTTTGCATTTTCTATCTGAAGATTTTCTTTTCGTGAAGTACTTCTATTAAAAGTAATTAATATTTTTTTTGATAAAAGATTTTTAGTGAATAAATTTTGTAAACATGATTTTTCAAGATTCAGTCGTGCAGAAGTATGTTCTTGATAGAAGTTGTGTGATGCTACTCGTTTGTGATCAGAAAAATAAATACTGCCGCCTGCTACTAACACGAATGAAAGTAAAAACTGTAGCGTCGGATTTTTTCTTATTTTGTTTAACATGAAAGATTAGAATTTAGGTTCTTGTTACATGATTAATCACTATTACATATATTGGGATAGAAAATAATAATACAAGCCATAAAAAAGCCCGAATGATTCGGGCTTTTAAAAAGGAAGTGTTGACTCGGTGATTAATGTCTCCAGTGATAAGTTTTTTGCTTATTTTCCAGTTGTCTTGCGGTTGCTTCGGGTAATGATTGAAGCTCCAGTTTTTCAAAGAAAAATGGTTTACGTTTATGTCCGTTTTTACGAGCGACTTCATTCATATTTTCAGTATCAAAAAGACGACCATTGATCATGGTATAAGCAACATTTTCTGATTGACGAATATCCGTGAGTACATCGCCGTCAATTATCATTAAGTCAGCTAATTTTCCGGTTTCAATACTACCAATGTCTTTGTCCATACCGAGATACTTTGCCCCATCAATAGTCGCACCACGCAAAGCTTGCCAAGGTGTAAAACCACCTTGATTCATCATCCATATTTCCCAATGTGCAGCTAAGCCTTCACGTTGTCCGTGAGCACCAATTTGTACACTAACTCCTAAATCATTCAGTGCTTTAGCTGTTTTAGCGACCTCAAAATGGTTGTAATGTGAATCTGGAGCGGTACTTCGTCGAATGGCTAAAGGCTCGACAAAATATTTCGGCGTAAATCGCATCAACTTTTTGTCTTCCCAAACGTTAGTTCGGTCATACCAGTAGGTTTCACCTGAAAGTCCACCGTAAGCTACTCCAAAAGTCGGTGTATAGCCAACTTCGGTTTGCGACCAGAGCTGTTTAACATCATCATAAACTTTAGCAATTGGTAAAGCATGCTCCACTCCTGTGTGGCCATCAACAATCATTGCCATATTATGGTAAAACTTAGCCCCACCTTCAGGAACAACCATTATGCCAAGCTCTTTACCTGCAGCAACCACTTGTTGTTTTTGATCACGGCGTGGTTGATTGTAACTTTTGACAGATATGGCGCCCAGATCTTTTAAGCGCTGCAAATGAAATTTAGCATCATCGAGACTATCAATATTGGCGGTATAACCGGGAGCTTTTGCACCATATAAGATAGTTCCTGTTGAGTATATTCGGGGAGCGACTGTAAGACCCGCTCGCTGCATTTCGCTGGCAGAAAATATTTCCGTAGAATCATTAGATGGATCATGGATAGTCGTTACTCCAAAAGCTAATGATGAATAGTTCATCCAGTTTTGTTGCGGTGTCAACTCGTTACTTGCTTGACCACCGTGAGCATGAGCATCAACCATACCAGGAGTAATAGTTTTTCCACTGACATCAACAATGACGGCACCCTTAGGAATTGTTACTTGCTCTCGACTACCTACTGACTCTATTCGATTACCGTTAACAATGATGATGCCATCTTCGATTATCTCTTGTTGCTTCGCTGAATCTCGCATCGTTACAATTTTTCCTCCAACTAAAGCAATAGTTCCTTTGGGGATATCGGAAGCTGTTTGGTAGGAAAGATCAATGCCTTCTGTAACTGGTTCTGGGAGTTCGTCCGGGCTAGTAGAAAAGTGTGCAAAAGCGTCTTTAAGCTCACGGGAGTATAGTGTGGCGCCTAATGCCCAGCCAAGTTGTTTACTGTCAGCTGACCAACTGAGATACTCTCCACTACGCTTTGAAACTTGTTTAACTGGCATGGATTTACTTTCAGAAGAAATACTTTCTGATTTACCAGTTAATGTAAAAGGTGAAATGTAAGCATTATATTGTTGAGTGAAAGCAACCCACTGACCATCAGGTGAGACTTGAAATTCAGTTATATCCATTCCGGTGAGATGCTCTCTTTCATTTTTACCAGACAAATCGACACTGGAAAGCTTTCCTTTGGCACCCCAACCAAAAGTTGAAAAGAAGATTCTTTTTCCATCGTTTGAAAAATGCGGATTTACACCTTCGTTGTGTACTCTGCGCATTGTTTCACCGTTAACATCCGCAATATATATACCTGGCTCCATGGAGTATTCGGGAGATAATAAATAGCCTCCGGTAAAACGTCTAAAGACTACTTTTTTTCCATCATTGGAGAATGCAGGTTCAACATAATGCCCCGGTTCGTTGGTAATTGTTTTTCCTTTACCACCAGAACTTGAGACTACTTTTACGCGACCAAGCTTTTCATCATCCCAAGTAACGTAAGCAATTTTTTTACCATCTAACGAGAAAGTTGGGTAAAACTCAAAGTGAGCATTTTGGCTGGTTAAACGTTCTCTTTTGCCATTTTTAGTATCACGAATGTAAATTTTGCCTAATGCTTGGTAGGCTATTTTGTCTCCCTTAGGCGATTTTTGTGCCCAGCGGATCATTTTGACATCAAATTTTTCTGGTGCAACATCAACTGCAAAACGTACTGCAGGTGTGATTTTTTTATCTACTTCTATTTTAAATGGAATATTGGTTAACTGGCGAGATTTGACATTAACTTTATGAATTTTTCCCGCGGCCCAAAATACTATTGATTGATTGTCTGGTGTCCAGTCAAATTGAGTCGTATTACCATGGCTACCATTTGTTTCTTGTAAGTCTCTATCAAGCAAATGATAGATAGGTTTATCTATACCAGTTTTAAGATCCTTAACAAACAATACAGTTTGGTTGTTAACTCGTCGAACATACGCCAAATGTTTGCCATCATTTGACGGTGTTGGTGCAATTGCCCCGCCTGCACCACTGATAAAGGTGAGTTCTTCACCTGTTTCACGGTCTAGACGAATGATTGTGAAAATCTCATCTGTAGGGTTTTTGTTATACTCCCAAACGGTGCCAGGGGTAGAGTCCATCGAAAAATAGACATAACGACCATCAGGTGAAAATGCTGGTTCAGAAATATTTTTCTGGGCTTGCTCTCCGCCAATTCGTTCTTTTAGCTGGTAACCTGTACCACCGCTTTTGTGGTATAGCCAAATTTCGCCTCCAGCAATACTTCTTGCACCGACAAAACCTCTTCTGGTCGCTATGTAGTTACCATCAGGTGACCAGTTAGGTGAGTGAACCAAGTCGCGCTTTTCTTGACTAACTTGGCTTAAGTTGGTGCCATCGATATCCATAAGCCATAAGTTGTCGCCACCGTCTCTATCACTAATAAAGGCTATCTGTTTACCATCGGGACTAAATCTTGGCTGCATATTCCAAGCCATACCTTGAGTTAATGGTTTAGCGTCACCGCCTTTGATCGACATGGCATAAATATCACCAAGCATATCGAAAATAACTGTTTTGCCATCGGGGCTAACGTCAACATTACTCCAAGTAGATTGCTCGGTACTAATTTTAATACTGGTTTCTTCTCCGGGAGGATTATTGACATCCCATTTTGCTTTTTCTTCTTTTTTTTCTTCTGATTGTTTCTTAGCTGATTCTTCTGCAAAAATGGGGGCAGAAGAGAGCAGCAGAGCTGTAAATGCCGCTGACGCATAGGTGCGGATAAATCTCATGAATATCTCCCAAGGTATTTCATTATCATTGATATAGGTATTGAAGGACGGTGTCTATCCTTGGACACACTAGTGCTTATGGTCTCAAGGTTATACAAGTGCTTAGGAAAGGTAAAGCAGCGAGATGTTTCAAATGTTTAAATTGAAGCTGAAGGGAGAGTTTTCAGATAAAACGACTAAATACTCTTTATGTAGCCTCAATTAAATAAGGTGGCTAATGACGTTGAGTCTGGCATGAGATTATTACTTCTTTCTTATTCATAGTTACTAACGTTGCTTGATGTAAATTTCAAACTCAAAAGTTTCACTGTAGGTTCGGCCAAAAATTGATGAGTAGTAATTTGTGGTCGTCTCAATCAAGTTTCCTTGAGAGTCTCGGCGGACACCGCTAACAGAGCCTATGAGCTTTTGCTTTTTTCTTGTCGATGCGTTTAGCCCTTGGAAAGCTCTTTTTTTAAAAATGTTCATCATCTGTCTTTGTAATAAATAGTTTGCTTGTGTTACTTGAATGAGCGTCATGATGCCATTGCGGCTTAAAATAAGTTATTAGCATTCCGCCAAAGATTGGTGATTATCTGACATTTGATTATATTCCTAAAATTTATGCGCTCTTTGTAGTGTGCAAGCACTTACTTTTATAAATGTTATGCAATCTAAAATAAGCAGAAAAACTCATCGCTAAGGGAAAATTAAAAATATTATGACGGAAAATAATTAAAGAATATGATGGGAAGCAATAATGATATTTATAAAAAACGGGACTAACAGTCCCGTTTTTAAGTTTAAACTCGATATTTAGGCAAACAAATCTGAGCAGGTATCTCGCTCTTCTTGAAGTTCTTTTTCTGATTCTTTCATTTTATTAACAATAAAGTCGCTATTATCCAAACCTGTTACAATTGTCCAATCACCATTTTTGCAAGTCACAGGGTAAGAATAAATTAAGCCTTCTTCAATGCCATAAGAACCGTCAGAATGCACTGCCATGGAAACCCAGTCGCCTTCATTTGTGCCGAGTACCCAGCTGCGCATGTGATCAATAATGCCATTAGCTGCTGATGCTGCTGAAGATGAACCTCTTGCTCCGATAACCTCTGCGCCACGCTTAGCCACTTTTGGGATAAACTCTTCATTCGCCCAGCTGGTATCAACTTTATCTATTGCTGCATCGCCTGCGATTGTTGTGTGTGAAATATCAGGAACCTGAGTTGTTGAGTGGTTGCCCCAAATCGTCATTCTCTTAATATCGCTCATTGAGGAGTTAGTTTTTTCTGAAAGCTGATAAACCGCGCGATTATGGTCAAGACGGGTCAAAGCCGTGATATTTCGTGGATTTAAATTGGGGGCATTTTTCATTAGGATGTAAGCGTTAGTATTTGCAGGATTACCTACTACACAAATCTTCATATCTGGATTAGCGACATCGTTGATTACTTTGCCTAACGTACTGAAAATTTTGCCGTTATCTTTTAGTAGATCTGCTCTTTCCATACCTGGACCACGAGGTTTTGCACCCACCATTAATCCATAATCAGCACCTTTAAAGGCAACACTTGCATCATCTGTACAAACAACATCGTGAAGTAATGGAAATGCACAGTCGTTAAGTTCCATTTTTACGGCTTCAAGTACTTTTAATGCTGGTGTTATTTCAAGTAATTGTAGAATGACTGGTTGGTCATTACCAAGCATTCCTCCAGATGCGATGCGAAATAATAGTGAATAACAAATTTGGCCAGCGGCTCCAGTGACAGCAACGCGAACAGGTTGTTTCATGGTATTGTTCCTCAGAATTGATATGAGCGTTTTATGCTACTTTTAAGAATGAAAAATCTGGCGGAATTCTAACATAAACCTTTTGTGTTACCTACTTTGAGTCGATATTTCGATGTTTATTTTTAACTCAGTTGAGCTTGCGCACTGGTTATATGTTGGCTGAGATCGCAAATTCCAGTTAATTTTTCCGCAACCCCAAATTTGAATTGAAAGTTGAATAATACATTTGGTTTACTATTGAGTTGATCAAAATGCTGCTGAATTTGTCTGAGTTTATTAATTGTTTCCTCGTGATTGATTTTTACAGTAATTAGCCCGAAACGGTACTCCGTATCAAGGTGTGCAAAAAACTCTGACTCTGTGAGTAATGCATTTAACTGGGTAGAAAAAATGCGCAAAGCTCGGTTTCGCTCTTCTGGCGCAATTTTTTTGAGTGCGCTTTTGTCAGCTGTGGGTTGAGATATTTCTACCTCTAAAACAGCTACTTGGGCTGGGATATTATGCTCTAGACAATAATTAAGACTCTGTGTACCAATGGCTATAAAGCCTCGGCGATTTGAAATTCCGAGTGCTTCATCAAACATGACCATTTGAGTAATGGCGAGTTCTCCTTCAATAGTTTTAGCCAGATCTTTTAAAGTGGCTAAATCGTTACTGTCAAACTCTCTTGGCTGGCTATCAATGATACAAAGAGTTCCAAATCGATGACCAGCTAAAGATTTCAGTGGACAGCCTGCATAAAAACGAATTTTAGGATCGTCTGCGACTAAAGGATTATCTGCAAAACGTTCATCTTCTAGAGCATTATTTATTACAAATACATCGTCTGATAGTATGGCGTGACCACAAAAGGAAACTTCTCTAGGAGTTTCACTGGCGGAAAGCCCAACACAAGACTTAAACCATTGACGATTACTATCGACTAAGCTAATCAGTGCTATTGGGACGTTAAATAATCGTTGAGCCATACGAGTAAGCCTGTCGAATTTATCTTCAGGTACGGTATCTAAAATATCTAATGCGCGTAATGAGCCCAATCTGAAAGGTTCATTCGTTGGGAGTTCAGGTTTTTTCACTTTGTAAAGCTCTCCTGATTTTATCGAGGCACAGTTAATGGGATGAGCTTACAAGTTACTTTCAATTCTAAGGCTTTTCGAACCAATTAAGCACTTTTATCAATCCCGTTATAATTTTAGCAGAGAGTTTAACTTTTTGTTAAAAAGCCCTATTTATTCATTTTGTTAGCCCTTTTGAGTATTGGATGCATAGATTTTACAGCGTAAGATCAGCTAACATAGCTGAGCAATTCGGTTTTTCTGTTAAACGTTAAGTTTTTACAGGGAAAGACTAGTAAAATTTGCGCTAGGAAGTACTCTGGTTTGGAGTAGTAAAAGAATTCCACTGATTACCAATAATTATTCGGAGAAAAAAGTGCCACTGCTCAAGTCACTCATTTGTTTTAAAGGCTTTGATAATGGTCGTCGATTTTTAGTTATTAGCTTTTTGAGCTACTTGTTATTAGCAGTATTAAGCCCCGCATTAGCGAAAGCTGGGATATTACTGGTGTTAATTTTGGCTGCTCTATCGCCAGTATTATTCGCAGCGAGTATACGACGAATCAGAGATGCTGGTTTCTCGTTGGCTTTAGCAGGAATTCCCGTTACAGTTTTTTGGCTATCTTGTTTTATTTTGAGCTTTATTCAGCACCCAGCCAAATATTTCATATATCTGCTTGTGCTTCTTGTGACACTAGGATTCACTATGTTGAGCCACGCAAAAGCCAAGCGTAAGCGCAATTATGTGATGGGATATGATGGCCCCATTAATTTGTTATCTGATAGCGGAGAAGATAATAGCGTTGTTTTACATCAAAGAATTGAACCTGTTATTGACCTTAAACAAGAAGAAAAATCATCAGAGGAGCTTTTTGACTCATTAAGTGAGCAGCCCCAGAGTGCAGTTGAGTCTTCTGAGTTTCAAGGTGAATCAGATGCGCATCA
>JAUIHB010000184.1 GCA_030432465.1 Gammaproteobacteria bacterium | reverse complement strand
GAATTTTTTTATGTTTGATCCAAGTGCTAATTAAACCTGCGATAATGCCTGACACTGCAATAATTGTCACCATAGTAAAAACTTGCATTTTTTATCCTCTTCTTTAATTGGATGATTTGACTGTTATTATCATCACCGTATGATCATAACTATACTTATAGCCAGTGATTTTCTCAACAAGTGAGATGACATGACCATCATTTTTCCGCAAGCTCAACAAGCTAAAAATTTAGATTGGGATTTTGCGTGCTCAGAATTGCAAACGCTACTACCTGAACATTTATTCCAAATGGTTCGTCGGGCCGCTGAAATGAGTGTTTTTGTTAAAGAAATATTCGAAAATTATCCTCATGCTGCGGGAGGTGCTTTGTTATGGCATGAAGCAACCCGTGATCCATCAATAAAAGCGGGGTTAACGGCGCAAATAATGCAACATATGGTGTCTCATGAATATAATGAAGAGCAACTCATGTGTCAGCTAAGAGTGATAAGAAAGTTGCATTCTGGGGCTATTGCCACACTGGAGCTCACAGATAATCTGCCGATAGAGTCGTCTAGCTTACGGGTCTCTTTATTGGCTGACTGCTTAATAGAAGCGGCTTATCATTGGTGTTACCAGTTTAATCAGGCGCGTTTTGGTCAGCCTTCTTCTTCGAATAATGAAGCCTCACAAATGTTAATTGTGGCAATGGGAAAGTTAGGCGGTTTTGAGCTTAATTTTTCTTCTGATATTGATTTGATTTTCTTCTATCCGGAAGATGGGGAAACTCAAGGTGAGGGTCGCTCTATCGATAATGCTCGTTTTTTTCGCCGCTTAAGCACTCAGTTGATCCGCATTTTGGATGAAATCACCCAAGATGGTTTTGTTTTCAGGGTTGATATGCGTTTACGACCCTATGGTGATTCTGGGGCATTGGTAATGTCTTTAGTGCAGGCCGAAGAGTACTATCAAGAACAGGGGCGGGAATGGGAAAGATTTGCCATGATCCGCGCCAGAGTTATAACAGGAATGCAACAGGATAAACATCAGTTAGAGGCTATTTTTAAGCCCTTTTCTTTTCGACGATATATTGATTACGGCATTATCGATTCAATTCGCAATATGAAAGAAATGATCCAGCGAGAAGTCAGACGCAAAAAGCTTACGGACAACATCAAACTCGGGGCAGGAGGAATTCGTGAAATTGAGTTTATTGTTCAATCGCTGCAATTAATTCAAGGAGGTCGTGACAAACGTCTTTGTCAGCGCAACACTTTTAAAGTTTTACCTCTACTGGTGGAAGCAAAAATGTTACCGCAGCAAACGGCTGAACACTTGATGGAAGCTTATCAATTTTTACGTCGACTTGAACATATTATTCAAGAACTTGCTGAAAAACAAACTCAACAATTGCCTGAATTGGAATGTGAACGTGAAATAGTGGCTTCTGCAATGAAGTGTGATTCTTGGACACAGTTGCGACAACAGTTACAAAATCATCAAAAGCGAGTTAATCAACATTTTAACGAGTTATTGGGAGAGGAACGTCAACAAGCACTCAATAGAGATGATTTTTATCAATCTCTAGCTGAAGGTCATATTGAATTAGCACAGTTACAAAAAAAAGTTGCGGAACAGTTTAAGCGAGAATTGTCCGCGGAGGAAGGTGAGGCATTTTTACAAAAAATTGAGAGCTTTTTAAATGATAGTGGTGTTCAAGGACTATCTGCTAAAGGTGCGGCGCGGCTTAAAATATTTTTTCCAGCCTTGTTATCAACTTGTTTAGCACATCCTATGTCGCAACAAGTGTTGACGCGTTTATTAAAAGTCTTACATGCGATTCTTAAGCGAACTGCTTATTTAGAACTGTTGAGTGAAAATCCACCAATACTGCAACACTTAGTGGACTTGGCTGGGCAGAGTGATTGGATGGTTAAACGATTGTCAGAATTTCCTATTTTAATTGACGAATTATTATATCCCAACAGTTTATATGAACCGCTTCAAACCAGTGACTTAAAGGCTGAGTTACAACAAGCATTACTCAGAATTGATGTCGATGATGAAGAGCAACTTTTGGATACTGTGAGAGCCTATAAACAGATTAATGAGCTTCGAGTTGCTGCTGCTTTACTTGCCGAGCGTTTAAGTATTTCCCAGGTTAGTCGTTATTTGACTCAATTGGCCGAAGTTGTTTTACAAACTTCGGTTGAACAATGTTGGCGTTTATTGGTTCGTCAATATGGTGTGCCAGAAGGGTTGGCTGAAGTTCCTCATCAATCTGGTTTTGCGGTAATTGGTTATGGCAAGCTTGGCGGAGTAGAGCTGGGCTTTGGTTCTGATTTAGATTTGGTGTTTTTATTTAACCAACCCTCAGAACAGTTAACTACAGGTAACAGACAAATTACTAATGGTCGTTTTTATACGAGATTAGCGCAAAAATTAATTCATTTTTTATCCACTCGGCCTAATCAGGGCTTGTTATACGAAGTTGATATGCGACTTCGTCCATCAGGGAGTTCTGGCTTATTAGTTAGTCATATTGATGCGTATCGAGATTATCAATTAGAGGCAGCCTGGACCTGGGAACATCAAGCTTTAGTAAGAGCCAGATTTGTAGCTGGTGATCCCTGTTTAATTGAAGCTTTTGCTCTGGTTAGAAAAGCTGCATTGGCGCAAACAAAAAAGCAAAATCGGTTAAAAAGTGATGTTATCAGCATGCGAGAAAAAATGCGTGAGCAGTTAGAAAAGCATGCACCGGACAGGGTAGATCTAAAGCAAACAGCAGGTGGTTTAGTCGATATTGAGTTTTTAGCCCAATACTTTGCTCTGAGCTTGAGTGATTCAGTTGAAGTGCCTTTTAATATGGTGGATTGCTTACAGCTCGCGCAGGCTGAGTCTTTAATTGATTCTGACGAGTGTAAGCAATTAATTCGTTATTATCGTTTATTTCGCAATCGCTTAAATGAAAATGCCCTGATGGACAAATCTTCATTATGTCTAAAATCAGAGTTTGCCGACTCTCTTAATATTGTTCAATCAATCTGGCAAAAATATTTACCAGATTGATATTGAGTGTCGAGTGAAGTTACCTGTCCAGAGTTTTATTTTCTGAGTTTTTTGAGTTACTGAATGCTTTAGCGATTATGAAATATTGCTACTGCGACCACCTAAAAACTCAGGGTAAGCTTCGACTCCACATTCAGAAATATCGCCACCTAAATACTCTTCTTTTTCACTCATTCTAATACCATGGTAATGTTTAATGATAAGCCAGCAGATAAAACTAGCACTAAAGCACCAGCTAGCAATAATCGTGGCGCCTAGTAATTGAGTAGATAACGAAACATCTTTTGTTACGGGAACCAACAATATCCCGATAAAACCGGCCACACCATGTACTGAAATTGCACCGACGGGATCGTCTATTTTTAGGTAATCAAAAAATTTTATCGCAAAAAATGCTGCACTTGCGCCCAAGGCGCCAAACAAACAAGCCTGTTCTGGTGTTGGAGAATCTGGGGCGGCGGTAATAGTCACCAAGCCTGCTAATGCACCATTCACAATTAAAGTGAGATCAGCTTTACCATAAATAAGTAAACTGAGAATAAAAGCGCAGACTGTGCCCGCGGCCGCGGCCGCATTAGTGTTAACAAATATGTTGGCTACGGCATTAGCGTCGTCTATCCCATTAAAACTAAGTTGTGAACCACCATTAAATCCCAACCAACCAAACCACAGAATGAAAGTACCTAAAGCGACTAATGGCATGTTTCCGCCAGGAATAGGTTTTATGCCTTTATTGGTGAAACGACCTTTGCGAGGACCGAGTAAAATGACTCCTGATAATGCTGCCATTGCTCCTGCCATATGTACAATGGCTGAACCTGCAAAGTCACTGAACCCAAGGCCGCCTTCTGCTTTACTTGCTCCTAAAAAGCCCGCCCCCCATGTCCAATAGCCTTCTATGGGGTAAATTAAACCAGAAAGAAATATGCTGAAAATTAGAAAAGCTGACAACTTCATTCTTTCTGCTACAGCCCCTGAGACTATTGACATAGCTGTCGCCACAAAAACTACCTGAAAGAAAAAGTCAACCTTGCTGGATTGTGAGGCATTGTCGGCAGTCTCTGCGATACCCCAGCCCCAGTTTGGTAACCACCCCGCAGTAGTATTATCCTGATACATCAAACTAAATCCTACTAGTTGATAAACAATGCAAGCAAGGGCATAAAGTAGCAAGTTTTTGGTGAGAATTTCGGTTGTGTTTTTACTGCGAACCAATCCCGCCTCTAACATGGCAAAACCTGCCGCCATCCACATGACTAATGCTCCGGAAAAAAGTAAGAAAAGTGTATTAAAAAGATAATCATTTGAGTTAATCAGGGTTGCTTGCATAAAAGATGCCTTACGTTTTATTCGTTTTTATTAAAGTGATTCTTGATTTTTGATGACAAGTTGTTGCTATGTTGTTTAAATGGCTAATCCATCCGATTCTGCAGTTCTGATTCGAATAGCATGTTCAAGCCGCCAGGCAAATATTTTCCCATCTCCCGGACTACCGGTTTTGCTTGCAAGGCTGATACTTTGAATTACGCGATCTAAGTCGTCGTCTTTGACTGCCATCTCTATTTTTACTTTTGGAACGAAGCGGCTGGTATAGGTATTACCTCGGTAAACTTCTGCATGAGACTTTTGGTTGCCAAAACCTTTTACTTCGGTAATTGTCATACCACCAATCCCTTCGCTTAATAACTGCTCATAAATATCATTAAGTTTAAAAGGGCGTACAATCGCTGTTAGCCAGTACATGAATTTTCCTCTTGGTATCTCAGTTAGTTTTAACTGGTAGCTTTTCAAGTGTTGTGCCAGTTTTTCGAGAAGTTTTCGGGGAAAATAGCACCTCATTAGAACTTGTTGGTTTATTTTGGTGCGAGGTGGCTTTTGTGGAAATATTTTGGTACTTTTTTGGGGCAGTGGAGAATTGACTTAATAACTTAAAAATACGCTATGCTTAATTAAACCATTACAATAGCGGTTTGATGGGCTGTGAGTAGCATTCTTTTTGACGTCATGGGCAAACAGTTTATAACGTTAATGTCTTATTCTGCTAATATATCTAGAGTAAAGATATCTAAAGCAAACACATCTAAATTGAATACATCGGGTTGAATGTATTTGAATTAAATAATTGATTTGAGGGGCTCAAATAGATGGAAAATGTGACGTCAGACAACACTTTAAAAAATAAGATATTAAATGAAGATGTTTCTAATGAGAGTACATCAAATGATAATTCATCAAATCTAGTGACCGATGTTACTGAGCAAACAGCGAAAGAAGAAGACACTATTACGAAAAAAATAGTACCAATCAAAGTTAATAGCAATGATTTACCTGCTTGTTGTCCGCCTAAAAATCAAGCGCACTGGAATCAACATCCACGAGTGTACATTGAATTGAGTAAATCAGGGACTGGTTCTTGCCCTTATTGTGGAAATTGTTTCGAGTTGCAAGATCAAGATTAATTTTTATCTTATGAGTAAATAGATACAAATGTTTCAAAACATGAGTATTTTCTTACATTCAATATTTTTATTTACATTTTACTGCAGTTATTTGTCCTGTTTTTAAGGCAGAATAACGCATATCAAATTTTTAATATCAATCAAATTAAATTTTACCTTTGTCAACTGGGGTCGCTATGAGTCGAACAAAGTCTGCTGTTATCGGTTTTGCAATTTTTGCAATTGGGATCATTGTTTTTTTTCTCATGACGGCACTAAAGCCTGAACCTCCGAAAAAACCAGCCGAATCTAACTCTCCTTTAGTAGAAGTGTTACGGCCGGAACCTCAGACTGTTCAGCTAAATATCAAAGCTCATGGGGTCGTGAAACCAAGAACGGAAACGGTATTGATTTCTGAAGTGACAGGTGTTGTACAACGTGTTTCAAATAAGTTTGTGGCTGGTGGTTTATTTGAGAAAGGCGAAATGTTGTTACAAATTGATCCTACCGATCATCAGGTAGCCTTTGAGCAAGCCAAAGCAAGACTGGCTGGCGAGCAAGCTAAATATGCGCAAGAGAAAGCTAAAGCTGATCAAGCTAAAAAAGAGTGGGATTTAACTGGACGCTCTCGTGAAAATGCGCCAGTTTTAGCTTTAAGAGAGCCTTTCTTATTAGAAGCTAAAGCGAATGTTGAGTCGGCACAAGCTGACTTAAAAAAAGCGGAACAAAAGCTAGCTCGTACTGTAATTAAAGCGCCTTATAGTGGCATGGTAAAAAAGAAACTGGTTGATGTTGGTCAATATGTAAGTGTCGGTACTCAGCTCGGTGAAACATTTGCAATTGATTATGCTGAAATACGTTTACCCTTAACCGATCAAGAGCTCGCTTTTATTGATTTACCGGTATGGGGAAAAGCACAAGCGCAAAAGACACCTGTCAGTTTAAGCGCTAATTATGCGGGAAAAATTGAAACCTGGCAGGGTGAAGTCGTGCGCATGGAAGGCGTGGTCGATGAGCAAAGTCGAGTGCATTATCTTGTTGCGCGAGTTAATGATCCCTATCAGGCTTTTGCTAAAAATACTCAAGTAGCACCGTTAAAAGTAGGCACTTTTGTAACAGCTTCTATTCAAGGTATTACTTTGGACAACCTGATTAAGCTTCCTCGTGAAGCCTTTCGTGATATGAATAATGTTTTAGTCAGTGATCAAAATAATCGACTGGCTAGTCGTCAACTTGAAGTTATTCGTTCAGAAGCGCAGTTTTCTTATGTTAAAAGTGGCTTGAATGACGGTGATAGAGTGATCTTAACCGCCATAGAATCCCCTGTGCAAGGCATGATGCTAAGAATTCAAGGTGATCCCGCTGAGCCCGCAGCGACTGAATCGGACCAGCAAGAAAGTGAGTCTGTCTCTCAGTAATGATGATGTCTCGCAAAATAAATAGAGAGATGTCTATCAAGAAGTCTAAAATCTAAGCGGTGGAAAAATGAATAATCAGAATGAAAATCGACAAGGACTTATTGCTTGGTTCGCACATAATTCAGTTGCGGCTAATTTGCTGATGATTTTTATCATTGCTGGTGGACTAGTGTCTTACCTGATGATGACCAAAAGAATGATGCCAGATGTACAGCCTAATCTAGCAACCATTTCTGTTTCATATCTTGGTGCCGCTCCTCAAGAAGTTGAGGAAGGCGTTGTAATCAAAATTGAAGAAGCGATACAAGATGTCAAAGGTGTTAAAACTATCACCTCGACTGCCAGTGAAGGTATGGGAACTGTCACCGTTGAGCTCCATAATGATATCGATTTAGATGATGCGATTAATGAAATAAAAATAAAAGTTGATTCAATAGCGACTTTTCCTGAAGAAACAGAAAAACCTGTTATCGCTAAGGTTGAGTTTACCGCCGATGTAATGTGGTTGAGTGTGTATGGTGAAATGGATCGGCGCACCCGCCAGAATATTACTCGTGAAGTGCGTGATGACATTATGTCACTACCCGCGGTTAACAAAGCTGAAATTTTAGGAGATAGGCCGTATGAAATTGCGGTAGAAATTCCTGATTCGGTACTACGTTCGTACGATTTAACCTTAACAGAAGTTGCTGATGCTATTCGAAAATTTTCGGTGGATTTACCCGGTGGTTCCATTAAAACTGAAGGTGGAGATATTCGCTTACGCACAATTGGACAAGCCTATACTGGCACAGATTATTCTCGGTTAGTACTTAGGACCAATGCAAATGGCACCCGTTTATTATTAGGGGATATTGCGAATATCAACGATGGTTTTGTTGAATCAGATGGATACGCACGTTTTAATGGTAAAGCCGCTTCGGTTATTCGGATTAAGTCTGTGGGAGAGCAAAATGACTTAAAAATTGCGGCAGCTGTTAAAGAGTATATGAAAGGCAAAAATGAAGCATTGCCCGAAGGTGCGCAAATTGAAATATGGGCTGATGGTTCTTATTACTTGCAGCAGCGACTGGATATGATGTTTGACAACA
>JAUIHB010000183.1 GCA_030432465.1 Gammaproteobacteria bacterium | reverse complement strand
AGTGTTGTTTGGGAGTCATTTCTAGATTTAGAGAGTGTTTCTAGGATAGTTGAGCGACGACATATGGTGCTACGACAACGGCCCATAGTTCAGGATTGTCTAAGCAGTATTGTTTAACCCAAGAGGCGGTTGCAAAGCTAATTTCTTGTTTAATGATTAAATTTTCTATTTTAGAGGCTTCGTTGCTTGCAATCTGTTTTGCGACAGTTATCAAATCTTGGTTTTTTTCTACGATAAGTAAATTTCCCTTAGCAAAAAATAGCTCGAGTTCTTTCCAACTAATTTTAGCCGTTTCTAAATTTAACTTGTCGGTTAAGTCGAGTAATTCTTCGGGATTAAGGTGATCGGTATCGCTTAAAGACAATTGACTATTCCTAGTGAGTTAGTATGAGTTGAAAAATCCCATTTTACATACAAATTAAGAATTAATACATTTTTTGACAGAATGTTATGCTATTAATAAGGAACGTCTTATGTTTGTTGGGATCTAAGCAGCAAGCTCCACATGAAAGTTGAGGTCAAAAGGCGTAGAATATCTTAATCAATATAGACTTTATTAAAAATGGTATGGAATAAAGCATAACAATCAAAATTATAGTTCATCAATGATGTTCCTATTAGGAGAGTAAGTATGAAAATTAATCTGGTTAAATTTACAGTAATTACTTTTGTTACAGGTATCTTTTTTAGCATGACTACAACGCTTGCAGCAAAAGTTGAAGTTAAGCTTATTGAACCTAAAAAATTTCATGACGCGGAAGTTACAGGAAAAAGTAGAGGTCAAAGTATTGAAGACGTTGAGGCAGCCTTAACGAGTTTGTTTCAAGCCGCGTCAAAAGGAGTTATTAAAGATTCTGAAAATTTAATTGTTGAGGTGACTGATCTTGATCTTGCTGGATATATGGAGCGGGCCTGGAAAAATACTGGTAAAGATATACGAATAGTAAAAGATAATGATCGTTATCGGTTAGAGTTTCGTTATCAATTAACTGATAGTGATGGAAAAGTGTTAAAAGAAGGCGAACAAAAGATTAAAGAGTTTTTAAGAAACGTTCCTGTGCGTAAAGCACATAATTCGCCACAACTGGTTTCTTATATGCAGGATGATGTGGAAGAGTGGCTTGAGAAATCTTTTAAATAGCAATCTTTACTTAGTTTTGTTGTAATGTAATTTGATTTAAAGAAGCCACTTTAGTGGCTTCTTTTTGTTTTTCATCTATTATGTTTTTGGCAGCAACTAAAAGACCAAGTCCAATAAATGCGCCAGGAGGCAAAATAGCAAAAAGAAATTTTTGTTCGGTTAAGTAGAGTTTTATTGTAAGTATTTTTGCCCAGTCCCCTAACAATAGGTGTGCGCCGTCAAAAAGTGTCCCTTGTCCTATTAATTCACGTAATCCTCCTAAGATCATTAAAACCAAAGTAAAACCTGTACCTTGTGCTAATGCATCAATAAAAGAAGGAAAAGGAGCATTTTTGCTGGCAAAAGCTTCTGCTCTACCAATGATGCTACAGTTGGTTACGATTAATGGAATAAAAATACCTAAGGTTAGGTATAGTTCATAGGTAAAAGCATTCATTAGTAATTGAATGTTAGTGACAAACGAAGCGATTAACATGACAAAAATGGGGATTCGAATTTCTTGCGGAATGTGTTTTCTAATGATAGACACGGTGACATTAGAGCCGACTAAGACAAATGTAGTTGCTATTCCAAGGCCTAACCCATTGATAAGTGTCCCTGTCACAGCAAGCAGTGGGCATAACCCAAGCAGCTGAACAAGAGCAGCATTATTACTCCATAGCCCATTTTCTATAATTTGTTTATTAGCTAAGTTCACGGTGACTCCTGAGTTATTTTGTACAGTTTGTATTTAACGCAAACAAGTTTTCTTTATTTTTTTTGAAAAAAATAAGTGAGTTTTTTACTGATTTAATAATTGCTCTTGGTGTGATAGTAGCACCAGTTAATGAATCAAATTGTCCACCATCTTTTTGAACCTTCCAACTTTCAATAGGGAGGTTATTTAACGACTTTTGGTTAAATTGTGTTATCCAGTTAGATTTGCTTATTTCTATTTTATCACCAAGCCCTGGAGTTTCCTGATGTTCAGTTACTCTCACACCAGCAATCTCTCCATTCTCATAAATACCGAGTACGAGCTTTATTTTTCCAGCATAGCCATCGGGTGCAATACTTGTTAAAAATACTGCATAGTTTTCTTGATGTTTTCTCATTCTGTAGACATTAAGTGTTTTTTCGCTACCCAACAATTTTATATCACGAACGGTTTTGCAATCATGATAAACATCATTGTCGTATTCAGATGCGGGAATAATTTCGTTTAACTGTCTTGCCATAGCTGCTTCAATTTCACTGGCAATAATATCTTTAGTGATTAAATGAGTAATTGCAATTAGTCCAGTTGAAACCAAGGCAAATAAGCCTAAAATCAAACCATTTTTTGACACTGCCTGACGCATAGATTGCTGTAAGTTACTCATTGGCATGTTCTTCTAGGTTATGGCCATATATTGTTGGTTTGGTGTAGTGATCAATCGTTGGGCTTGCTAAATTTAATAATAAAACTGCAAAACCAACGGCTTCAGGATAACCGCCAAATGCGCGAATAAGGACAATTAAAAAACCAATAAGAAATCCATAAATGAGTCTGCCTTTAGGTGTCGTCGATGCTGAAATAGGATCCGTCGCAATAAAAAATGCCCCAAGCATTGTGGCACCTGTAGTTAAATGAAAACTGGTTGGCATAAATAAGTTGGGATCATAATAGTAAAGTAAATAACTTGTTAATATTATTCCGCTTAAAAAAGCGACAGGGATATGCCAGCGAATAATTTTTAAAAATAATAAAATTAAGCCTCCAACCAAAAATGCAAGATTAACTAAATGCCATGCATGATGACTTTTTAGTAATGTTTCATTGGTTAAAATTTCTGAAGTCATTAACCCTAATGTAAATTGCGTTTTTGTAAAATCTAATGGTGTCGCCATGGTGTATCCATCTGCGAGTTGACGAAAAAACTCTACATCATCTCCGTTAGAGGTTTGGCTAAATAAAATCAAGTTGAGTGAATCTGAAAAGTCAGGAACGTTTGGTGTAATAGTTGTGGCTGGTAACCAGCTAGTCATTTCAACTGGAAAAGAAATTAATAATAATACGTAACCAACCATGGCTGGATTAAAAGGGTTAAAACCAAGTCCACCGTATAATTGTTTGGCGACTATAATGGCAAAGCAAACGCCGATAAAACTCATCCATAATGGCAGGGTTGGAGGGATAGCTATACCCATTAATATTCCCGTTACTAAAGCTGAATTATCTTTTATGATTTTCCAAGGTTTTCTTTTACGTAAATAAAGAACAAAATATTCAGCAATGATTGCAAATAAGCTACAGAAAAAAACATTAATTAAAACACCATAACTAAAAAAATAACTCTGAACAATTATGCCTGGAAGCAAAGCAATGCAGACTATAAGCATGACTTTACTAGTTGATAACGCTTGGTGAAAAAAAGGTGAAGATAAGCTCATTATCTATTCTTTTGGTTGTGGGTTGGTAGAGTTTTGTGCAGACTTTTTTGCTTTAACTCTTGCAAGAGCTTCATTTATAGCAGTTTGTTTGCCTGTTGGATCAGCTTTTTTATCTTGTGCTGCTTTTTTACGTGCTTCTGCAGCTTTTTTATGTTTTAACGCACGTTCTTCTTTGGCTCTGGCCAAGCGCATTTCGCGAAATTCGAAGCGTTTTTTTGCTTTTTCAGATTTTTCGTGGTTTCGTTGAATTGTCTTTATTGATGATTTTCCATAACGATAATAATGCACCAGTGGTATTTCACTTGGGCAAACGTATGCACATGCACCACATTCAATACAATCAAATAAACCTTGATTTTCTAAATTATCCCATTGATCACTTTGACTAAACCAAAATAACTGCTGTGGTAAGAGATCGACCGGGCAGGCTTTATCGCATTCACCGCAACGAATGCAAGGCTGATGCTGGGTTGATTGAGTTAACCACATTTTTTCGTCAGTTGCAGCAATATTAAAAATCAAACAATTAGTAGCTTTGGTGACCGGTGCTTGATAATTAAAAATAGGTTGGCCCATTAGAGGGCCCCCCATAACTACAGGTTGGTTTGTAAAATCCGATATATCGAAATGTTGCATGATTGATTCAATTGTTGTCCCAAAAGGAATCCAATAATTTCCAGGAGTTTTTATTTGATTACCAGTTAATGTGACTAAACGTGATGTCAATGGCATTCCTTTATTCACAGCTTGATACACTGCAAAAAGTGTTGCAACATTTTGCACGAGTAACCCCATAGAAGCAGGCAATTTACCCTTAGGCAATTGTTTACCTGTAACTAGCTCTATGGTTTGTTTTTCACCGCCACTAGGATATTTGGTTGGGGCAACAATAATTTTTATTGTAACTTCTGATTTGATTTGTTTAATACATTGAGATAGTTGCTTGATTGCATCTGGTTTATTGTCTTCTGTTGCAAAGATTATTTCTTTTGCGTTAACTATTTTTGCTGAAATTAAAGCTCCTTGAATAACTTGTTGCGATTGCTCTTGAAGTAATCGATCGTCACAAGTAATGTATGGTTCACACTCCATAGCATTAACAATTAGAGTATTAATTGGCTGGGCAGCTAACTTAACATGGGTAGGGAAGGCCGCACCGCCTAAACCTACTATACCTGCTAGTTTTATTCTTTCTAATAATTGTTGAGGCTCTACCTGTTGCCAGTTGATGGGAGAGAAAAGTTCAGTGCTTACTTGCTGTTTTGCTGTCTTTATTTTTAAACAGGTCTGTGGCAATCCTGAAGGGTGATTTGTTGGGTATTGATCAATGGCAATAATTTTTCCTGCAAGTGGAGCATGAATATTAGCGCCAAAAACCTCGGTGTTATCAACTAAAAGTTGTCCTTGAGAAACTTCATCACCCACCTGACAAATAATTTCACCTGGCTGACCAATATTTTGTTGTACTGGCAATATTAAAAAATTAGGTAGTGGTAAGCTTTGAATAGCTTGCTGGTTTGATAAAGTTTTGCATTCGGTAGGGTGAATTCCTCCGTTAAATCTTCCCTGAGCTTTTTTGACGATATGGTTATATTCAATTGTCGTCATGAAATCACCTTTACTGGTATTTCATTATTATTTGTAAGCAGGTATGGCTTTGGCCATTGCCATTCATTGATGTTTGGTGCAACTTCTGGCATGTCTATACAGTCAACCGGGCAGACGGGAACACAAAGATCACAACCTGTACACTCAGATTCAATTACCGTATGCATGAGCTTTGCCGCACCTACAATAGCATCGACTGGACACACTTGAATGCACTTAGTACAACCAATACATTCATCTTCACGAATGTATGCCACTCTTTGTGGTGCTTCTTCACCACACTCATCGTCGAGTTCCAACGGCTCAACATCAAGTAATTCTGCTAATGCCTTTATTCCTGCTTCTCCCCCTGGAGGACAGCGGTTTATTTTTTCACCATCAGCGATAGCTTCTGCATAAGGTTTACAGCCGGGATATCCGCATTGGCCGCATTGAGTTTGCGGTAAAATATTATTAATTTGTTCAACAATAGGGTCGCCATCTACTTTAAATTTGATAGATGCAAAACCTAATAATCCGCCGCACAGAAAAGCAAAAATCACAAGTGTTGCTGTTGCGATGAGTAACTCATTCATCAGGGCTTTACCAGACCTGCAAAACCCATAAATGCCAGCGACATTAAGCCAGCAGTTATTAATGCAATTGCAGCTCCTTGAAAAGGCTTAGGGACATCGGCAACACTTAATCTTTCTCTAATGGATGCGAATAAAATTAAAACTAATGAAAACCCTAAAGCCGCACCGAAACCATAAACTAATGATTGAATGAAACTATGTGCATGATTGACATTGAGTAACGCAACACCAAGTACAGCGCAATTGGTTGTAATTAGTGGCAAAAATATTCCAAGCAATCGATACAGCACAGGGCTGGTTTTATGAATAACCATTTCTGTAAATTGAACTACAACTGCTATTGCTAAAATAAAAGATAAAATCTGTAAATATTCTAGACTTAAAGGCTGAAGTATATAAGTGGTGATTAGATAGCTTGCAACGGATGAAAGTGTTAATACGAATGTTGTTGCTGCAGCCATACCTGTTGCTGTTTCTACCCGACTTGATACTCCCATAAATGGGCATAGTCCTAGAAATTTTGCTAGTACAAAATTATTGACTAAAACAGTACTGATTAATAATAAAATAATCTCAGACATAAGCGTTCAAGTTGTTGTTATAAATGACAATTGAGCAATTTTTAAAACAAATTACTCAATTGTATTAGTTTTATTTTTCTGAGCATCAATTAAGTGTTTACTGGCTAAAGCTATTGTAAACACAATACCCCAAACAATACCTAGTGTAATTAATCCTTGATAAATGGCGTTCACACCTTCTATTTCTGCGTTGAGTAGGCTGGTAATTATTAACGGCGCAAGCGATTCCGCATCAGGCACCGTTTGTGGGGTAAATGCGCCTACAGCTAATAAGCTTAGAATGCCAGCTCTAACACTGAAGCGCATTTTTCTTAATTTTAAATCAATCAAAAATAAAAAAAGTACGCCTAATAAAATATAGACAACCCATGCTTGAGCATAAAAATCAAAGCCTTGCATAAATTATTTTACTCTCATTCCGGCTTCAGCGCCTTCGTCTGGACTTAATACCCATAAATCACTTCCACCAGGCCCTGCTGCTAAAACCATACCTTCAGATAACCCAAAGCGCATTTTTCTTGGTTTTAAATTAGCGACCATTACGGTCATTTTTCCTTCTAGATCTTCAGGACTATACGCAGATTTTATACCAGCAAAAACTTGCTTGGTCACACCACCAAGATCTAGTTGTAGCCTGAGCAATTTATCTGCGCCTTCAACATGCTCTGCTTTAACTATTTTGGCTAAACGCAGATCAACTTTATCAAAGTCAGCAAACTCAATTTCAGGCTTTATGGGATCTGCAAGTTGAGGTTGATTATTTGCTTCTGTTATTTCAATAGACTCTTCTATCATGTTCTTAATTCGTTTTTCATCTACTCTCTGTACCATAGCCTTATATGGCTTGATGTCGTGATTTTCTAATACATTATGGATATCGCTCCACTTAAGCGGTTGAATCTGTAAAAATGCTTCCACTTGTTCTGCTATTGCTGGTAATGCAGGTTTTAAGTAGATGGTTAAAATTTTAAATAAATTTAAGGCAACAGTACTGACTTCATGAACTTGTGATGCTGTCGCTTCATTTTTAATTTTGACCCATGGTTCTTCAGCGTCTACAAACTGATTGGCTTTACCAGCTAACGCCATAATATCGCGAATTGCTCGACCAAACTCTTTGTTTTCGTAATACTCTGCAATTGTATGTTCTGCTTCCTGAAACTCTATAATTAAAGGATGAGAGGCAATATTTGATGCTAATTTGCCATCAAATTTTTTACTAATAAAATTAGCACACCGACTTGCAATATTAATATATTTGCCGACTAAATCACTGTTTATTCGTGCTACAAAGTCTTCCAAATTAAGATCAAAGTCATCGACTCGACTGGTAAGCTTAGCCATAAAATAATAACGTAAATATTCCGGTTGAAGATGGTTGAGATAAGTTCGTGCTTTAATAAATGTACCTTTAGATTTTGACATTTTCGTGCCATTAACCATTAGGAAACCGTGTGCGTGAACTTTTGTAGGTTTATTATAACCACTGCCTTCTAGCATGGCTGGCCAGAATAAAGTATGAAAGTAGACAATGTCTTTACCAATAAAGTGGTGAATTTCAGCTGAACTGTCTTTTGCCCAAAAAGTGTCAAAATTTAGGTTCGGTGTTTTGTCACATAAATTTTTGAAGCTGGCCATATAACCCATAGGTGCATCAACCCAAACATAAAAATATTTGCCCGGTGCGTTAGGTATTTCAAAGCCGAAATAAGGTGCGTCA
>JAUIHB010000182.1 GCA_030432465.1 Gammaproteobacteria bacterium | reverse complement strand
AGGACATCAAAGCGAAGAATCAAACTTTGTTTTCTCCATGTCTTATTATGATCGTGAAGCAATCAAAGTTGGTCAGCGCGTTGACGACTGTATAAAAATGCGTGCCAGAGACGATCAAGGAAATATCTATGATCCTTGTCGCAACCGTTTCTTCAACAATGCTGTACTTAACTTTACTGATAACCCCAACGATATTTTCTCTTTTTATACCCCTGGTTCAACAGATATTGGCGTACCAAACTTTAGTTCCGGTTTTGGATTACCAGTTCCTCCCTATGATAATGTCTTGATCGAAGGTTCTATGCGTAACCGTTTTGTTTATAACCCTTCTTATCACGATGAAGGCGATCGTTTGAGATCAGATTTAGTCCAACCAGTTAAGCGCTTTACTATTGCAGCCAATGGTACTTATGCAACCAATTGGTTAGGTGATAATGAAGAGCTTTTCTATGAAGCCTATTACTTCCATCGCCATTTAACTAACCAAGCAGCGTCAGAACAACAAATTCCAACCGTTGCAGGATTGATTCCTCATGAAGACGCAAACGGAAACTTAGTACGTAACCCAGATGGTACACTTGACTTAGTTGATAACCCGTTAAATCCATTTACCTCAGACGCAATGCCAGTTGTCACCTTGGATGAACTTAGTCAGAAACGCCATGTAGAGCTGGATCATGTGCGTTTTGTAGCAGGTTTACGAGGCGACTTTTCAGCAAGTTTCTTGGCTGATCGTGGTTGGAACTATGAGATGTCCGCGACTTATGATCGAGGTATGGGACACCAGTCGCAACCAGTATTACATGAAGAACACTTATTTCTTTCACAGGAAACCCTGCGTCTGGATGTGAATGGCACGCCGGTTTGTGGTGTTAACCGTCAAACTGGTGACTTTGGTGGTATTTTGTCACTGATGGAATGTGTTCCCGTCAATTGGTTTGCTGATAGCATTTTCAATCTGGGTAATGGTGGTGGTAGTTTCGCTACTGATGCAGAACGAGATTATTTAGTAGCAACACGTACTAACCGTACGGTAGTTGAACAAGCAGTATTTAACGCCTTTGCAACCGGTGATTTATTTGATTTTGATAGTGGTGGTACAGCAGTATCAGCTATCGGAGTTGAGTATCGGCGTGATGACATTTGGTCAGGCGGTAACGCAGCAGAAAACCCACTAACCGAAGGTCCAACATTTGGTAGTCGTGATGTCAAAAGTGCCTTTGCTGAAATTTCACTGCCTATTTTAAAAGGACTTTCAGGCGTTGATTTGCTGGAATTTGAAGCTGCGGTTCGTTATACCGACGAGTCAAACTTTGGTGACGAGTTAACACAAAGAGCACGTTTAACTTATAAGCCTTTAGACTGGGTGATGTTAACCGGTTCTTATGGAACTTCTTTCCGAGCACCTAATTTACGCGAGCAATTCCTAGCTGATCAATTCCAAGGTGTCAGTGGCTCTAGTGATCCTTGTGCTGTTCCGGGTGATGCAAGTGCTGGCGGAGTATATAATCCAGCCCTTGATCAACGACCACAAGTGGTAATTGATAACTGTATATTAAGCGGTGCAGATCATACTTCTCTTGGTTTAAATGGTATTTTGAACATACCGGTAACCGTAGGCGGTAATGCTGACGATCTAGCTCCTGAAACTTCTGAGAACTATACTTATTCTATTAAGTTAACACCTGATTGGGATGCTGACTTTAAGCTTAATTTCGCAATTACTTATTACGATATTGAAATTGAAGATACCATTCGCTCAATTAATGGCGCTACAATTATGTCGCGTTGTTACAACGATGCCCCCAATTTATCTAGTCCATTTTGTGATCGCTTAACTCGTAATGGTGAAGGTAAATTACCATCACTTAATTTTATTAGCGCAGTTGATGCATCTTTCGTGAACGTTGGTTTAGAAACTTCTAAAGGGGTTGATGTAAACATAGATTTCAGTACAGATTTTGAAGACCTTCTAGGTTTACCCGTCAGCTTAAACTGGACAAATCAATATACTCAAATGACCGAACGTGAGGTCACTATTTTTACAGGTGAAGCCTCAGAAGATTTGTTAGAGGATTTTGGTAATCCCAAGCATCGAATTGTTTCTAACTTACAACTTAAAAGCGGTGATTTTTCATTATTGTTTACTGGTCGATATATTTCGGAAACACACGCCAATGATACAATTGAAACCACTGCCCGCTGTAATGAATTTTTAGAAAGTTCAGAACTAATCGACGCCAATGGTAATCGTCCAAAAGTTCAACCAATTTGTGAAGCAGGCGCAGCATTCTACCTCGATACTTCACTTACTTGGACTCAAGAAGACTTCCGCGTAACATTCGGTATTAATAACGTACTTGATGAGCAACCACCACTGGTTGCAATGGGTGCGGGCTCAAATAGAGCAAACCGTGTAACCTCTTCAGGTTATGATCAGTTTGGTCAAACTTACTTCTTAAATGCCGCTTACAATTTCTAATTGTTAGCACTTTTAACGATATAAGTTAAAAGACTGTCAGAAAAAGCCAAGAGTTAATCTTGGCTTTTTTTATACCAAAATAAAGTATAGTTTCCCCATATAATAACGTTGCATTGATGACTTCGCACTTCAAAATAATCCCAAATCCACTAGTATCAGCTAACGCGTTATATTAGAATCGCTGCCCTTTAAATTCATACTTATAGCTCAAGCTTTATAAGTTCAAGCTAAAACACTTTCCCGTTTTTAGAACAATTTATTGATAGGTACTACAATGTTTGCAGGATTAGATTATGGCACCTCGAACTCAGCTCTTGGGACAATAGCCAATAAAAAAGTCGAACTCATTAAGTTGTTTCAAAATGACAATTCTATTCCTTCAACTATATATACATTAGATCGTAATTTAGTTTGTGAATATGTATTTGATCACTTGCCCGAAGAACAAAAAAAGAGTTATCAACAATTGAGAGCTCCACAATTAAATGCAGCACGAGCCAGCAAAAATTATTTGGGTATTGAAGCTAGCGAGACAACTAATTATTTTGGCAAGCAGGCAATAGAACAATACATCAGCAGTCCTGAAGAGGGAGTATTTATCAAGTCACCAAAATCGTTTTTAGGTGCATCGGGTCTATCTAATAATCAAGTTCAATTTTTTGAGGACCTAGTAACTGCAATGTTACTCAACATAAAAAATATTGCAGAAGCTCAATTACAAGATAACATTTCTAACGTTGTAATAGGCAGACCTGTCAATTTTCATGGCATTGATAGCCAGAGAAGTAATCAACAGGCCCTAACAATTATGACAACAGCCGCTCAACGAGTAGGTTTTAAAAATATCGAATATTTATATGAACCCATTGCAGCAGGCATTGACTTTGAGTCTGGACTTAACAAAGATAAAACCGTATTAGTTGTTGATATCGGCGGTGGAACGACAGATTGTTCCATGGTCAAAATGGGTCCCTCATTTATAAAAAAAGTAGATAGAAGTGAAGATTTTCTCGCTCATACCGGACAGCGCATTGGCGGTAATGACTTAGACATTCAGCTAGCTTACCATCAAATGATGCCTTTATTTGGTCTCAATAGTGAACAAATCAAAGGCATAAAAATGCCAACAGCACCTTTCTGGAGTGCTGTATCAACTAATAATGTGGGTGAACAAGCTCACTTTACATCATCAAACTATTTACGTGAAATTAAAGAATTACTCATTGATGCCCAACAACCTCAGCTCATTGAGCGTTTGATATATTTACAACAATCCAAACAAAATCATCGTCTTATTCGCTCAGCAGAAACGACCAAAATTGCACTTAGTGAGTGCACAGAAAGCTCAGAAGAGATATCAGTTGATCTTAGTTACATTGAAGCTAACCTTAACCTGCATCTCAATACAGACTCATTTGAGAACGCCATTGAAAAGCCTTTAAATTTAATTAAGAAACTAATTTCAGAAGCGCTCATTCAGTCAAATGTAAGGCCAGATATTGTCTATATTACCGGAGGTACAGCTAAATCCCCCAGTGTAAGAAAAGCAGTGCAAAGTGTTTTGCCTGATGTAGTTATTCTTGATGGTGACTATTATGGCAGCGTTGCAGCAGGCCTAACAAAATGGGCAGATAAAATATGGCAATAACCTGCTAAATATCGGTTAAACTTTCATCCATCATTTAATCGTGATAAAACCATGACAATTCAATAATAGTGATGCAGTATTATACTTAACATCAAATTTAGGATAATGGAGATGTTAGATGAAAAATAACTTTGTATTTGCTTTAAAGGCCGTAAGTTCAGCTTTGCTTCTTTTAATGCTAGTTAATTGCGCCAGCCAGCAAAATTCTGAGACAACACCTCCTCAACCAGAACCAGAATCCGAAAGCACAAAGCAAATTGTGATCACAGGCTCTCGTATTACTCGGGAAGATTCTTTAATTAGGCATCGTCGCTTACAAGCTCTAAGTAAAGTTGAGAAAGTAGCTACTCCCTACCCAAAAATGGATACGGAAGAAAATGTTGTAATAACAACTCTACCCCGGCCACATATACCCATCTATGATCCCAGTTCCAAACACCAGATATTCAAACGCTATCGCGTTAATCCGACAATTCAAACAATCGATAATGCTGTATCTACATTTTCTATGGATGCTGATAACGGTTCCTATAAATTAGCATCAGCCATGTTGAAAAACCAACAACTTCCTAGCTCAGAAGGAATTAGAGTAGAAGAGTTTATTAACGCAATGGACTATCAGTATCAGTCTGATGGTAAGATTTTTTCAATTAGTGCAGAAGCTATGCCCTCCCCTTTTAGACAAGGCTACCACATTTTACATTTAGGATTGCAAACTAAAAAACTGACTGATTCTCAAAGAAATCCTAGCAATATCATTATTGTTGCAGATGTCTCAGGTTCAATGTCAGGTGATAAAATTCAATTACTCAAAAATGCTATGCAAACCTTAGTTTCTCAGTTAGCTCCCAAAGATAATGTTGCTTTAGTTGTTTATAATGAATCTGCACACACAATATTAGAACCGACATCAGTCGCTCATAAAAATAAAATTTATGATGCAATTAAAAAGCTATCTACAGGCGGAAGTACCAATGCTGAATCTGGCTTAATTAGAGGATATGAATTGGCTGAAAAAATGTACCAGCCAGGTTTTAACAATCGCGTTATCCTCACTTCAGACGGCATGGCTAATGTTGGTTCAACTTCCCCTGAAAAAATTCTCGCAAAAATTAAAACACAAAAAGAAAAGGGTGTGTTTTTAACAACTGTAGGTGTCGGACTTGATATGTATAACGATCACTTACTAGAGCAACTGGCCAACCAAGGCAATGGAAATTACCTTTATGTTGCCACTCAAAAAGACATACAGCTGGCTTTTGTCGATGAAATTACAAGCCAACTTCAAACCGTTGCTAAAGATGCAAAAATTCAAGTCAAGTTTAATCCAAATGAAATTTCCAGTTATCGTTTACTTGGTTATGAAAATAGACATTTAGCAGAAAAGGATTTTACTGACGCGACAAAAGATGGTGGTGAAATAGGTGCAGGACATAAAGTAACAGCATTGTACGAGGTGAAATTCACTGCAAATAAAAAATTCGAAAAAAATAGTTCTCTTGGTACAATATCTATCGCTTATAAAAAGCCTCAGGGTCATAAAGTTAAATTTTTGGAAAAACGCATTCCAGTAAGTATTATAAAATCAGAAACAACTCTAGCATCTCCTGATAGCCGTCTTTCTTATGCTGCAGCTGCATTTGCAGAAAAATTGCGTCAATCTTATTGGTCGAGATTTTACGACTATAGCTTAATTCGTCAACAATTGGCTAATCTACCAACGAGTTATCAACAACAAGAACAGGTAACAAAACTCTATCATTTAATACAAGTGGCAGAAAAACTCGATCAAAGAAGTGATCCTTATGAACACCAATATCCAATAAATACCATGGACTTTGAGCGAGTACCTCTACTTGATTAGCACAATAAAAAACAAGACATTAATCACTTGGTGCCTCCTATTATTTTTAGGAGGCGTAGGGTTGTTTTTTATGATTGTGGTTGAGTATAGAAACAACTTGCAATTGATACAAGATAACAAGCAATTAATGCAAGAAACTGTCATCCGCACTCTCAAAAAAAATGCAGAGGAAGCCTTACAAGGTTACCCTACTTCTATTGAAACCGTTAACAAGCAGTGGAAAGAATTACCATTAGATTTCACTTTATATTATTCAGGTGAACACTTTTACCCTTTTCGCTTCTCGGGAGAAACCACAGGTAAAAAAAGTGTACTATGGGAAAGCTATGACAACTTTCAAGCAATAGATATTACTACCAACGAACAGACGGTAATGCGACTAAAAGCATTAAAAGAAATAGATGCCCTGCTAAATCATCAGTCTTTAAATACTAACCAAAAAACAAAGCTTAACAGCATTGTCAAAAGTTACTTTGATCTCGTAGAAAATTATCCTTTATCTCCTTTAGAAGAAACAATTAGTGGTCTACGCTTTTTAAATCTGGGAGATAATACAAGATGGGGACATATGCTCGTTAACACCTACCTGATAACTGGCACAAGCCAGTTTAGTCCCTTATTCGACTATTTATTTACCCAGAACCAAGCTTTTACCCGAGAAGATTTACAATATAGTATCAAAAACATTTCTATACTTTTAGAAAGAAATAATCTTCGGACAGAGTGGTTTAATCAAGCAAGCAATTATCTTCTCAAAAAAAGCAGTTCCAAAATACCAAACCTGTTAAGTAACGCACTACATATCGAAAGAAATACATTAATCATGAGTCTTTCACCAAGTTTGATGATTAAAATCCCTTTCAAACTTGAGTACGAACTTAAAAGAGTTTTAAAACAACTTCAGTCACAAGCTATTTTGAATAACAATGATGATATTATAATAAAAAAAAACAACATAATTAATATACTACCCATTGATAGTCTCAGTTTCACTATACATAGAGAACTTTGGGAAAAACAACAGACATCCCAAAAAAATTACTTTATCGTAAAACTAACTTTATCGTCTTTCTTTGTTATTTCATTATTTGCAATTATTTATAACATATACTCCCAGCAGAGGCGTCACTTAAAATATATCAATCTACGAGAAAACTTTATTAATCTTGTTAGCCATGAATTAAAAACACCACTGGCATCAATTAGATTAATGGTAGAGACTTTGCAAAAAAGATATCAACGTCAGCTTGATTTAAAAAATTACCCTTATAAAATAGTTGGTGAAGTTGATCGTTTATCGTTAATGGTTGACAACCTTCTATCAATGAATCGAATAAAATCGGGAGAAGTTGAGTTATCAATTGAAGCACTCAATTTACAACAACTTGTGACTCAAGTAACACAACGATTTAATGAAGACAGCTCTATTAATTTACATTGTCACTACGAACTTCCAAAAGACTACCTAGTCTACGCAGACGTAATGCTACTTGAATTAGTGATAACTAATCTGTTTTCAAATGCCATAAAATATTCTCAACATGAAAAAACGATTATTACTATTAAAAATAAAATCAATAGTAGTGCCTTTTTCATTAGCGATAATGCATGCGGCATTTCACGGAAAAATTGGCAGTTGGTATTTGATGATTTTTTTCGCGAAAAAAATAAACTTGCCGCTAAAGGTAGTGGAGTAGGTTTGTCTGTTTGTAAAATGATATTGCGCTTACATAATGGGAATATCACTATTGAAAGTTCCAATACTAATCCCAAAGAGCAAACTGGCACTACTTGGAAAATAGAATTACCAACCGTAGATATTAATCACCGGGAGCTTTAAATGTGATCGCCAATATACTTATTATTGAAGATGATAAAAACCTACGCGAAGCCTTATGTGATAACCTTGAACTTGAAGGTTATGCCGTGAAGTCTTGTGCAACAATCAATTCAGCTAAAGATATATTAAATAATCACTCAATCGATCTTATCATTCTTGATATAATGCTGCCTGATGGCGAAGGTTTTGCTTTATGTCAATGGGTAAGAGAACGCTTTGACTTGTTTGTGCTTATGCTAA
>JAUIHB010000181.1 GCA_030432465.1 Gammaproteobacteria bacterium | reverse complement strand
ACAATTAATAAGCCAAAGGTTGTTAATGATACAGATACTTGGAAGGTAGTAGCTGCTGGTAAAACATTTAGTACAGCACTTAATACGTCAAACCAACGTTATGTTTGGGGCAATCAAGATAGCGGCATGCTAGGTAATAGTAATGATAATGGTATTGCAAGTTTTCAGTTAGCCGAGCAATCCCCACAAACAGTTTATTCTTGGGACATGTTAACTATATCTAATGATCAAACCCTTGGGGTAACTACATCGGGAGAAATTTTGATGTGGGGTGTAAATGCAAAGGTAGTCACCGACCCTGATACTGGGGCATACAACCGAGAAAATGCAACGATACCAACAGCGTTAATTACTACAGACTCTAAAAATATAAATGCTGAAACAGGGTTTACTGCAATTAGTGCATCGAACGATACTTATTTTGCACTCGGAAATAGTGGGTCACTTTGGGGCTGGGGTATTGGTAACCGCGGTCAGTTGGCGGACAATGCCTACCCATCATTTAAGTACATACCTGAGGTAGAACCTATAAGTATCAAAGTTAAAGCTATCTCAAATAGTGCTTTATTTTCAATTGCTATTTCGGAAGATAATTTAATTTATACATGGGGAGACGATACAAAAGAGCAGTTAGGTGTTGTATCAAGCCCTACAACTAAGCTGCATGTAATACCTCAATATGTAAGGTTTGAAGACTTTGATGGCGATGGTACACCAGATTACTTAGACCCATTCCCAGAAAACCCATTATACGACGCAGACTTTGACGCCGACGGTGAGCCAGATGCAACTGATACTGATGATGATAATGACGGTATAAGTGATAGTAAGGAACTTAACTTAGGGCTCGACCCATTAAATCGTAATGATGTTAATCAAGACTTAGACGGTGATGGTTTTACAGTTTTAACTGAGTATACAGAACTTAATACGTGTGAGTTTGGCTACGACGATAATGTATACGAAAATAACGAAAATATAGCTTGTTCTGCTGAAATGAGTATACCTAGCCCAATGAGTGAAGGTTATGTGGTTAATGCAATCAAAGATGATTTATCACTAATGAATCGAAGATTGTTTAATTTTGAAAGTCGCGAAGGGCAAGATTTAGTTCAAGGATTTACCTGGATGACTGATTTTCAAAAAGGCAAGGTTAAAGATGTTATAGCTGACAATACGCGTATTGGCTATACCGTAGCCCATAAAAATAACGATACCTATCTGACAGCTATTAATGAGACAGAAAAAGCCCTTGAATTTAGTGATAGCAATCGAACCGTTACTTTTAACTATCTGCAAGATATTTATAATCAGACTTATAGAAAGTTACTCACGGGAAAAGTTTATTTTAAACTTAGAGCAAGTAGAGCGTTAGCCAATAGTGAAAAGATTGAACTTAGAATAATTCCAGCTGCTGAAGGCTCTAACCCAACTGGAGCAAACAAGGTGATTTGGAGTACGACAACATTATCTACAAACACTGAAATTGCTTCTGTAGCACTATCAGTGAATGATATTGGAAACGGTTTCTCCCAGTTAACTTGGCAGTTAACTGATGATTGTAGTTCTGATTGTGATTTAACTGTTTGGCTTGAGATGTTTAGTTTTCCAATTGATTTAGATGAAAAAAGTATTCCACAAGAATACCAGAAGACTATTGAAGAAAATTGCTCTCCAACTGAATTAAATTGTGGCGTAGATGGAGATCAGGATGCTGACTTCGACGGTATGCTGAATAGAGATGAATACTTAAATGGCTCTAATCCGAGTGTTGATGATATTGACACCGACGCTGATGGTATGACCAATGCTTGGGAGAAGCGAAATGGCTTAAACCCAGGGGACAATGACGCAAATGGTGACGCAGATGGTGATGGATTATCTAATTTAATTGAATATCAAATTAGAACAAATCCTCAGAACTCAGATACTGATAATGATGGTATTCCGGATCGTTGGGAGTATGATAATGGGTTAGACCCACTTCTGAATGACGGAGCTGATGATGCAGATAACGATAATTTATCCAATTATGAAGAATACTTAAAAGGAACAAATCCTCACCTTGGAGATACAGATGGTGATGGTATTGCTGATGGAAGCGATCCTGTACCAAATGGAGTTATCGTAACTGCTAGTGCGGGAGTGAATGGAACTATTTCTCCGGGATACTTAGAGGTGAATAGAGGAGAATCGGTTGCTTTCTTAATTACACCTGAACCTGGCTTTAAGGTGCTTTCTGCAATAGGATGTGACGGATATATTGGAGGGAAATATTATGTGGCTGGTCCAGTTGAACAGTCTTGTACTATCGAAGTCACGTTTGAAGAGTCATCGAGTCTTGGCGCTTCTAGAAGACAAAATAATTTAATAAAGATACTTGGGGCAATTACACAATCAGATCCTTAAATATTTTTATTAGCAACAGATACTTTTTGTGGCGATCAGATTGTTCTAATAGCAATGAGCTGATCGCTAAGTTGCTCGCAAGTGTACTGAATCTAAAATAATACTTTGGAAGTTTCATCTATATGAAGCTTTTTCAGTGTAGCTCGCGATAACAAAAGTTTAATTTGATAGTTGTTACATAGAAATTTCGATAGCGATGAGCATGAATAATTAAGTTTAAAGGCTAGTGTAGCACGAATAAATAGAGTGTTATTGGTGCTTGTTCTATGTTATCAAAAATAGGCCAAACTAAAGCTCAGTTACTACGGGGGATTCTGTTCTTCACACAGCTTTCGATATCACACAATAAAATAGAAGTTTACAAGTTTTTAGTTTGTTGATATTAACAATAGAAAGTGGAAACGCAAGTAAGCCTAGTTAGGAATACTTATGCCCCCTGTGCTTTCACTATAGCTAATCATGTCTATTTAATCCACAGTGCTCGCTAGCGAAGTCAATCTTATATAACCACATTAGGCGAATTAAACGTACAGGGTGTACAAGAACCCGAGATCTTCTATAATACTGGAAATTTTAGGGTATTTTTTGTTTGAACAGTTATCTAGATGGTTATTGAAAATTTTGTGAGTAAGTTAAGTAAAAAGCAAAGTAAGATTTTGGCACTTTTTGCTGACACTGTTTTTATCTCTATTGCATTTTGGGCAAGCGTATTTCTACTCTCAGAAAAAGCACAACTCAATTTTAATCAAGGTTTGATAATTACCTATTTTTTAACTCTTATAACTTCTCTATTTATTTTTATACAAATAGGCCTTTACCGAGCGATACTCAGTTATATTGATACAAAAGTATTGTTCTTGGTCACGTCTGCAATAACAGTTTCAACGATTTCTTTAGTGTTGTACATGACCTTTTTTGATTTGAATATGATCAAAGCTTTTCCGTTTTTATATGGTACACAATTAGTTGCTTTAGTTGGTGGGGGCCGTGTATTTTTTAAAGCGATTACAAACTCAAACTATGCGAAAAACACTGAAGATGTAATTGTCTATGGCGCTGGTGAAGCTGGAACACAGCTTGCAATAGCACTTAGAAATGGCGGTCAATATAATGTATCTGCTTTTATTGATGATGACGGTAGTAAATTTGGAAAAAAAATACATGGTGTCGATGTTTACCAATATGAAAACTTACTTGAGTTGCTAGAAGATAAAAATGTAACTAAATTGTTACTAGCAATACCAAGTTTATCTTCAGAAAGACGTCGAGAAATCCTCCTGAAGCTGGAACACCTACCAATAAAGGTACAGAGTATTCCGAGTATTAATGAATTGATCCAAGGGAAACATCAAATTGATGATATTCATGATGTTGATGTTAAAGATTTATTAGGGCGCTCACCAGTTTCACCCAATAAACAATTGTTACAAGCAAATATAAAAAATAAAATAGTAATGGTCAGTGGGGCTGGAGGTTCAATAGGTTCAGAGTTATGCCGACAAATTATTAGGCAAGAACCAGCCAAATTAATTCTGTTTGAACTATCTGAATATGCGCTATATAAAATTGAGAAAGAGCTTGAAAGTATTCAAAACACAGAAGGTCTTAACGTAAAAATTTTTCCTCTTATAGGCTCAGTCCAGCGAAGTAATCGTATAGAGGCGATTCTCCAATCATTTAAGGTAGATACCTTATATCATGCTGCTGCGTATAAGCATGTCCCTTTGGTTGAGTTTAACGTAGTTGAGGGAGTACGAAATAATGTTTTTGGCACGCTTGCTTTGGCTAATGCAGCAATCAAAGCAAAGGTAGAAACATTTGTATTAATTTCTACAGATAAAGCGGTAAGGCCCACTAATGTAATGGGGGCAACGAAGCGCATGGCAGAGTTAATACTTCAGGCACTAGACAAAGAGAGTGTACATACGCGCTTTTGTATGGTTCGATTTGGTAATGTATTAGGCTCATCAGGTTCGGTAGTTCCGTTATTTAGGAAGCAAATCGCAAATGGTGGCCCTGTCACCATTACTCATCCAGAAATTACTCGCTACTTTATGACTATACCTGAAGCTTCGCAGCTTGTTATTCAAGCCGGAGCAATGGCGAAAGGGGGGGAAGTTTTTGTTCTCGATATGGGGAAGCCTGTTAAGATTTTTGATTTAGCTCTGAAAATGATTCATTTGTCAGGACTAAAAGTACAAGGTGAAGATAGTGACACAGGCATTGAAATTAAATATACAGGCTTAAGACCAGGGGAGAAACTCTACGAAGAACTATTGATAGGTGACAATGTAAGTGGGACTAAACATGAGCGAATTATGTGTGCAAATGAACAGTTTTTACCTTGGGGCGAGTTAAAGCTGTTAGTTGATGAGCTAGATAATGCATGCCATAATTTTGAGCATGCAAGAATTAGAAATATCCTCTTAAATGCGCCAACAGCCTTTAATCCAAGTAATGGTATCGAGGATTTAGTTTGGGCTGCAAAGGGTGTTTTAAATGAAACCGAATAATTCAAAAGGGTACTACCAGCGACATCGCACAATTAATTAGTAGCGCAAACAACTCAAATACTAAGTCCTATTATACAAGTCTAAAAAGGTGATGCTTCATGTTTCCTTTTTACTGATTAATTATCCCTTTGAGTATAAAAAATTGTATTTAGTTTCATGCTTAGATTCGATAGAATGGTTGTTCGTTTAATATTTAGTTTAATTGCAGGGCAGCATTGAATTTTCGTCAATCCCTTTCCTTCATAAATACTCAAGCACTTATGAAGTTAAAAGCTCAATCTAATACGTTAGTTTTGAGCTATTTATGGTGGATACTTGAGCCTATCCTCTATGTAGCATTGTTTTATTTTGTCTTTAAGTTTGTGCTTTATCGTGGTGGCGAAGACTTTCTAGCTTTTCTATTAATTGGAAAAATTCCTTTTTTGTGGTTCTCAAAAAGTGTGAGTGCTGGGGCTAATAGCATTGTAGAAAACAGAGGTTTAATTAGCCAACGAGTTATCCCTAAGTACATATTTCCTTTGGTTAATTGCCAAGAAGCACTTTATAAACAAGTACTAGCTTTTACTATTTTGATTTGTTTTGTCTTAATTTCTGGATATGGAGTGACTATAAAGTGGATGCAATTAATCCCTTTAACGTTAATTACATATTTATTGATTTGTGGTGTTTCGTTATTTTTTTCAGTGTTCGTAACACTGGCACCAGATTTTAAAGTGGCTATCCAGATGTTTATGATGGGGCTAATGTTTACGTCAGGAATCTTTTGGGATGTAAACCTTATACAAGATGATATGTTAAAGGCACTGTTAATGCATATTAACCCATTGGCTTCTATTATTGATGGTTATCGGAAAATATTGATGTATAAAACGGACTTGAACTTTCATTACTTGTCATCTGTTTTTTTGTGGGCAATATTTACGTTTTTATTGGGTTTTTCGCTTCTTCATAAATTCAGCAATACACTTACAAGGAAGTTATTTTCGTGACCAAATCAATCATCAAGTTTACGCAAGTGACTTTGGAATATAGCGCAAGGATTGGTCTATTTAAGCGTTTTACACATAAAGCAATTGATGACGTTTCATTTGAAGTATACAAAGGAGATGTATTTGGTGTGCTTGGTAAAAATGGCTCTGGAAAATCTACGTTACTAAAATTATTGGCTGGTGTTTTCGAGCCCGATGACGGTGTTATAGAAATAAATAGAAAAACAACACGTTCATTATTGACGTTAGGACTGGGGTTCAACAACCAACTCTCAGGGCGAGATAATGCTCTAATCAGTTGTATGTTAAATGGCTTTAGCAAAGCACAGGCAAGATCAAAACTTGAAGAAATAAAAGAATTCTCTGAGTTAGATAAGTTTTTTGAACAGCCCGTAAAATCATATTCTTCAGGCATGAAATCAAGGTTAGGCTTTGCAACAGGTGTAGTATTAGAAGTTGATTTATTACTTATTGATGAAGTTTTAAGTGTAGGTGACGCAGATTTTAGAAAAAAAGCGGAATTAACTTTACTGAATAAAATTAAAGGTGAACAAACTGTGGTATTTGTTTCGCACAGTGAATCGCAAATTCAGAAACTATGCAATAGAAGTGTTTGGTTGGATAAGGGCAAAATTATTGCAGCTGGACTAACGGAAGATGTATTAAATATGTATAAAAAGCAGGAAAAAAGAAATGCAGCGTAAAGGAATTATTTTGGCCGGTGGGTCTGGGACTAGGTTGTATCCGCTAACGAAAGTAGTGAGCAAGCAATTAATGCCGGTCTATGACAAACCAATGATTTACTATCCACTAGCTACATTGATGCAGACTGGAATTAGGGAAATTCTTGTCATATCAACTCCTGAAGAAATACATAGGTTTGAAAGCTTGTTAGGAGATGGTAGTAATTTTGGTATTGAATTGAGCTACGCAATTCAACCGAGCCCTGATGGTTTGGCTCAGGCGTTCCTGATTGCAGAAGAGTTTTTACAAGGGTGCGCAGCAGCTTTAGTGCTTGGCGATAATTTGTTCTATGGACATGATTTAACCAAATCATTAAAAACAGCTTGTGCTCAAGAGGTCGGCGGGACAGTGTTTGGTTATCATGTTGCTAACCCCAAGTCTTACGGCGTTGTTGAATTTGACAAAGAAGGAGTGGCAAAGTCGATAGAAGAAAAACCGGATAACCCCAAATCTAATTACGCTGTACCTGGATTGTATTTTTTTGATAGCCGTGTAGTAGAGTATGCAAAAAATGTTCAGCCTTCAGCCCGAGGTGAATTAGAAATTACAGATATTATTGATCAATATTTACAACAAAATGAGTTAAAAGTAGAGATAATGGGGCGTGGTACAGCTTGGCTAGATACCGGAACTCATGATGATTTACTAGCAGCTGCGCAATTTATCGCTACAGTGGAGAAGAGACAAGGGCTTAAAGTTAACTGCCCTGAAGAAATCGCATATCGAAATGGCTGGGTTTCTGGGCAAAGGTTAAAAGAGATAGCAGCTCCATTAAGAAAGAGTGGTTACGGTGAATACCTTCTAGCGTTACTAGACGAAACAGTTTTTTAAAAAATCAAAAAAAGATATTGCAATGAAAATTATAGAAACCAAAATTCCGGATGTAAAACTGTTAGAGCCAAATGTTTTTGGTGATGACAGAGGGTTTTTTCTCGAAACTTTTAGGCAGGATTGGTTCCAGAAAAATGTAGCCGATGTTGAATTTGTTCAAGATAATCATTCTAAATCCAAAAAGGGTATTCTTCGAGGGTTACATTTTCAACGCGTACAAACTCAAGGAAAATTAGTTCGTGTTGTGTCTGGTGAAGTATTTGACGTGGCAGTTGATATTCGCGAGGGCTCACCCACTTTCGGTCAATGGGTTGGAGAATTTTTGTCCGCTGAAAATAAAAGGCAGTTATGGGTACCAGCTGGGTTCGCACATGGCTTTCTAGTCACTAGTGACGAAGCAGAGTTTGTTTATAAATGCACTGATTATTATCACCCTCAATCAGAGGAATCAATTATTTGGAATGATAATGATATTGCTATAAGTTGGCCGACGGATGTTGAACCATTGTTGTCAGAAAAAGATAAGCAAGGAATAACACTAACAGAGTGTTTACCGCTTTAAGGTTAAAAAGATGATTGTTGTTATAGGTA
>JAUIHB010000180.1 GCA_030432465.1 Gammaproteobacteria bacterium | reverse complement strand
TCGAATGGGCATCCGAACCATTTTAAGCCGGAATATTATTCCGCTGATTTACAAAATGAATTCGGCAGTATGGAAAAAGAAGCGATTGCTGATTTAAATAAAATTGTGAGTATTGCTGGTCGTGTTATGGCCAAGCGCGGACCTTTTTTTGTTGTTCAGGATATGACGGGACGTATCCAAGCATATGCAGATAAAGATGCCCAAAAAAATATGAAAGAGCGTTGGGGTAGTTTAGATATTGGCGACATTATCGGAGTTAAAGGGCAGTTGAAGTTGTCCGGTAAGGGGGACTTGTTTGTTAACATGCAAGAATATCATTTGCTGACAAAGTCATTGCGCCCATTACCAGAAAAGTTCCATGGTTTGGCCGATCAAGAAATTAAATATCGCCAGCGCTATATTGACTTGATTACGAATGAAGAAACTCGCCAGAATTTTTTAATACGCAGTAAAGTGGTTGAAGGTATTCGCCGCTTTTTAGTTGAACGTAACTTTATGGAAGTGGAAACGCCCATGTTACAAGTAATCCCTGGTGGCGCTGTCGCAAGACCTTTTGTAACTCATCATAATGCAATGGATATTGATATGTATTTGCGTATTGCACCAGAGCTTTATTTGAAGCGTTTGGTGGTTGGTGGTTTCGATCGGGTTTTTGAAATTAATCGAAACTTTCGTAATGAAGGTTTATCGACTCGACATAACCCAGAGTTTACTATGTTAGAGTTTTATCAGGCTTATGCCGATTATAATGATCTGATGGATTTAACTGAAGATATGTTGCGAACCGTTGCACAAGACGTGCTGGGTAGTACAACAGTGATTAATACTGTGAAAGATGCTGAAGGAAATGTGACAGAAGAAATTCGTTATGAGTTTGGAGAGAAGTTTGAGCGCCTGTCTATGGTTGATGCAATCTTAAAGTATAATCCTGACTTTGATGAGAATGTGTTTAGAGCTCCGGAAGATAATTTTGAGAAGATTCGCGAATATGCTAAACAGGTTCATGTAAAAGAGCCTGATGTTGATGGTGTATGGGGGGCAGGTAAATACATTACAGAAATTTTTGAAGAAACAGCTGAGCACCAATTAATTCAGCCTACTTTTATTACGGAATATCCATGGGAAGTTTCACCATTGGCAAGAAGAAACGATAATAATTCATTTATAACTGATCGTTTTGAGTTTTTTGTTGGTGGTCGTGAATTAGCTAATGGCTTCTCTGAGTTAAATGATGCAGAAGATCAAGCTGCAAGATTCAGGAAGCAAGTTGAAGAGAAAGATGCTGGTGATGATGAAGCAATGCATTACGATGAAGACTATGTTAACGCACTGGAATATGGTCTTCCTCCTACTGCAGGTGAAGGGATTGGTATTGATCGTTTAGTGATGTTGTTTACTGATTCATCAACCATTAAAGATGTGATTTTGTTCCCACATATGAAACCACAAGCTTAATTCAAAGTGCCAATCAATAAATAAAAAAGCCCGATGTTTTTCGGGCTTTTTTATTTTTTGTTATGCAATGCTTGCATTAAAAATTTAGCTTTGTTTAAAAATTATCGAGCCGCTCTTGAGTTCGTTGAGTTACAAGGACCGAGGCTTTCTATTTTTTGTGCGTTGCCATAAATCGATAGTATCGTCGAATGGCTAAATATACCGTTTTTTTCTGCTTTAGGAAGCTGCTGTTGATGAGTGTTGGCAGTTTTCTGCTCGTAATATATTGCTACTAAGTATACTGCTAAACATTAAGCTGCTTGCTATAACTCTTTGAATCTTATTGGTTTTTAGTTTCATTTTTATCGCCTTATTTGAGGAATCAAACTTAAAATAAAAAACGCTGAAAATAGTTTTTAAGTCATCGAAAATATCTTAAAAGCTATTTCAGTGAATAATATTGGTCAGAGGTCAGTCCAGATTATGATGGCGAATCGAAATGGAAGTGTGATACAGTTCACAATTGTAATGCGATAAAAATTGCTTGTTGATATGATGTCATGGAGAGGATTGGTGCAGAGTACTCAGCTAAACCAATATGAAGTAAGAATGAAAGTTGAAAAAGACTTTCTTCGCTATTTTATTTCAGGTGAACGCAGTTTTGATGCTGCTTATGCTTTATGGGAAAGAATTTATGCAGACTGCCATGAAACAGGTATTTATAAAATTCATGCGACAGTTTTGTTATCAGGTTGTATTGAAAAAATGCAAATCCCAATTTTAATCAATAAACTTGTCGCACTTAATAATCATACCCCAATTACCTGTGCATGGATTGACTACAACTCTAGCTCTTATGTCGACAATTTAATTGGAGAAAAATTACCCCGTCCTGAGCTGATGAATATTCGTATATTCAACAATGAGGAAGAGGCATCTGAATGGTTACACAATCAAAACATTTAGGTTATTATTTACACTTCTTTAATATCACGAATTTCACCATTTCGTTTGTTGTGCTTGATTTTAAATTCACGTAAACCATGTCTTCGATCTTTGAATATTAGTGTGTATTTAAAAGTTTTATAACCGTCCTTAATATTATCGGCTTCTATGACTTGGGCGTTACTTAAACGATAATTTCGTTTAATTGTATTGATTGCGGCGTAAACATCACGCATTGGAAAATTGTAGTGTTTAAATGGAGCCAGAGCTGCGTGCTTGCCGTGTCGCTTGATAATTCGACAGCTACCTCCGCCTAATTCAATAAAGTATTGTTGCTCGTCACTAAACTTGCCTCGTAATCGATGTCCCCAAGAGTCTGTACATCTGAATAGTTTTGTGTGGCTTCCGTATTCGGGCTGTTTCCAATGTTTTTCATGGTGTTGATAAACTTTGGCTTGTGTGCTTTTTGATTTTGATGGAGTACTGACTTTTTGTGCTTTTACCACAGCGGTTTGATGAGATGGACTCGCTGCATTCGCTGTAATAGCCATTGTAAAAGTTGGTAGTAGTAAGCTTAAAATTAGTATCTTTTTCATGATAGCCACCTTTTCTTGTTTGTGTGACTATCATTATGCAGTTAATGGCTGAACCAAAAATGAATGACTAAATAATTTTGCAAAAACTATATTATTTGCGGTAATGCTAGCCGTTTTATTTTTAATTTCTGTTCTCTCGCCAATAAATAACGCGATCACTACCTCGATAATAACCAAAGTTCAAAATTGCGTTGCTGGTATCCAGACTATTATCTGCATCCCAGTCAAACTGTAACCAAAGTTGAGAACCTAAGTTAAATTGCAATTCAACACTACCGTAATTTCCTGCTCCTGGAGCAGAAAATAATAGACCATCGCCAAGAGCACTGACACCGTTGGTTAAATTTTCAGGTGTAACTGTCGGCGAATATACGGTGGTTTCTCCACTATTTAAGTTCTCGGTGTAGCTGCCGGGAAGTAAACCGATATCTGTTGCAATGTAAGTGGTGCAACTATCTGCAATGTTGGTTATCCAGTCGGAACCATTATAGTATTCACTACGTAACTGTATTTCTAAGTCACTGGTTTCTGGGCCATAGGCATCAATTAGTCGTAAACGTCCAAGTCTTACTTCAAACACATTTGAGTTAACTGTTCCACTGGTAACTGAGTCAGAATCTGTAGCCTCCATATCTATACGTAAATCAAATGGTGATGTGAGTGATGCATATTGGAAATGGCTATTCGCAGCACTAAAACTGCTAAGGCCATCGGAAAATGCGGCTAGATTCGGCGTGAAATTAACCCTGCCATTAGCGGCAGCTGATGCGGTGACATCATAGGGAAGTGCGGTTATTTCACTATTGGATAATTTGGCAAATACACCGTGGTAATTTTGTGTGGTATTTCCACTCGCGTTTCTTGCTCTTAAAGTGCCTGCAATATTAAAAAATTGCCCATTTTTATCTAACCCTGCATTGATACCATCAAAAAAACCTGCATAGGTAAAACTGCCGCACTGAGTGGCTATGTTGGTTGGTGTGAGTAAAAAACTCGCGGGAATAAAACGGCCAATATTAATACGTTGGCCGATGACATCTTCACCGCCTCCCATAAAATCACTGGTTAAAGCGTCTATTTGTAAAATACCAACTTCATCCCAGCTTTGGTTAAAAGTGAGTTCACCTGTGTTATCAAAAGTGTTTAATGACAGACTTGTTGTAGATAGATTGCCATTCGAACGGTTGACAACTAAAGCTGAGGGGGTGAGTAAAATAGTTTGATTAATCTGAGTGACATTGGGCGTTTTCGCATTGTTACTTAAATTTCCTCCGCTGTCTGGAATACCGTCCGAATTAGTATCGATAAAAGGATCGGGAATACCATCTGATCCTGCTACGCCTGTTGCATTGATTATTTGATCATCTGCACTTTCCCAAATGACACTGCGTAAAGTCATGGGGAATTGAGTTGCGGCGGTTGTGAAAACTGACGAATTTTGATCTAAGGCATAAGGATTACTTGCTATCTGAATGTCATAACCAAATGGTCGCACAACAAAGTCGGGAATTCCGCCAATAATTTCATCGATATTACCGGGAGGAGGATCACCCACATCAAATTGATCTGTCGCGGATAAACTGATTTCACCGGCATCATCATATTGGACGCTAAGTGTGGTTACACCATTATTAAAGGTGACATTTTGTGGCGCGGAGCCTGCTTCATTGGTTGCAATTAAATTTCCGTTTACTGAAACTTGGGTTGGGCTAGTATTGGGTTGTGAATAGTCAGACCAAAGATTGAGAGTTTTTATTCCTGTGTATTCTTCTATCACGCCACATTGAGCTTGATTGGGGGTTTGCCCTGCTGCGGAGAGTGTGACATCAAAAGGTTTTCCTGCGACTTGAGTTGGAATAGGTGAAGGCGAAAAAACAAAGCCATAGGGACGGAAAGTGATGGTACCTTCTGTGTCATCATCGGTAATACCGCCTTCTGCAACATCAATATTGACGCTTTCTGCTTGGGTGTCTTGTAAATAAAGAACGACAGAACCGTTATCTGCCGCTGTAAATTGATAGGTTGCAGCACCGTCATTGTCATTGGCTGTATCGGTTAAAGTTCCTTGGGCTGGGTCACTGCTGTTATTCGATTCATCAACGACAAACCAATTACCATTTGTTGTCGAAGTGGTTAGATTTATGGTGCCAGTATAATCGGTGACCAGGTTGCCTGAGCTATCTTCTGCACGAATGGTGATCGCTTCTCTCAAACAGTTAATACCGTTACCGTCATGAACAACTCGAAAGTGATCAGGACCACAGTCTTTGGTTGCGGTAATACCGACATTATCGATATAAATAAATTCATCCGATGCACGATAGCCTTGTGCTATACGAAATCGGATGCGGGTATTGGTTGATGCAAATCCGAGTAGGTCATAGGTGTAAGTATTATTTATGTCGTCAGTAAATGTGCCAGATGGAAGCACTGTCCAGCTTGCACCACCATCATCAGAGGCTGAAATTTCAAATATATCCGCATTTTCTAAAGTGTTTGAAGTGGATAGCTCAACTTTAAGAATGGCCGAGTTTGCTCCATTGATGTCAAATTCTCTTTCTAATGATGGATTATTATTAGCTCCAGTATTGTTCGTCATTCTTAAACGCCCACCGGTCACTCTTACTTTACCACTGGTGGCAGAGCCATCATCATCGGACTCAATCCAGTTACCACTCCAGGGATCCCGACCATTACTGTTGGAGTAACTATTGGTATCAAACCGATCAACATAAATCAGTGAGCAAATAGTATTGGCAATACAAGGGTGAGTTTCTAACATAACCTGATTGACTTGTGCGGCACTTAAAAAGTTTTCATAAATTCTGACTTCATCTATGTAACCATCAAAAAACCTTGCTGGAATATCGAGATCCTGCCCAATTTGTAAAGGATCATTGTTTATATCCAATGTTCCAACAAAGTCTTCGCGAGCCCGTTCAATACCATCGATATAAATGACTTGTTCTCCGCTGCGCCAAGTGACGGCGATATGATGCCATTGGCCAACCTGTAGACTTGCTCCAGTTGTTGTTAGAGTTGCCCAGCGCCACCACCAATAGATTTGGCCATTTTCATCAATATGAAACTCATAATTTTCATCTTTGGAAAGAATTGACTTTAAACCGGTCGCGGGTATGACATTCGTGTTGATCCAAGTAGTAATGGTAAGGTTGTCTGGTATATCAAGTAATGAATCAGATGTTGATAGGTCATCGTCACGTTGGATAAAACTGATACTACCATTGAAAACACCGTAATAGCAGGTTCCTGGATCACCTGTAATTGCTGGCAAAACGTTTGAAGTCGCGGCGCTAAAGGCTGTTAAGTGTAAACCATTACCGGAAGAGTCTAAGACTTCATCATTGTTACCATTCCAAACCAATTCTTCAAACTGCCATTCACCAATCAGTCCTGGAATAGCATTGGCAGTTCTTTCTATTAGTTTGACATCGTCAATGTGCCAGTAATCAAAATCAAACCCACTGCCAGTAAGTTGTCTAAACCTTAATTGAAAATTAGCATGTAAAGCGTTGGCGGGTAATATGTAATCTCGTTCATAAATATCGCCTTGTGTCCCACCACCAAAAAAGGTTTCGAGACTAACCCAGCTATTATTAGCCGCTCGATATTCTAAAACCAGATTATCGCCTGCTTCTGGGTTTTCGCTAAAAGAATCAGAACCTTCTCTGATCCAAACCTTCAGTTCCAAGCCTGCTACATCTGCTGGAATAACATTTGTGCTAATTGATATTGAGTTCCAGCGAAGCCGCAATGAAGAGTTTCCAGAGTTAGAAGTCTCATTGCCAATACTGGCATCACCAGAGCCAACACCAACATTCCAACCTGCTAAATTTCCTTCAAAGTCATCTTCAAATAATATATCCCCTGGTGCGCCCAAAGCAAATGGCGTGCAGAGAATAAAAGTGATAAATAAAATTTTTTTAATTGGTTTTAAACACATTGTTTGTACTACATAAAGAAGTTTTCAATCGCTGATAAGTTGTTGAAAAAAATAAATTTAGCAACAATAACTCAAGAATATTTTTGGGTAAAAGTGCGTTTTAAGTATACTGTAAAATCAGTGTTAGCGGTAATGTATGAAGATGGCCAGATGTTTTTAGTTTATAAACGGATGTAACTCAATGATAAATTGGTTAATTTCCTATTTCTCGCCAGTAAATCACTCGATCATTACCTCTATAGTAGCCGAAATTTAGTTTTGCACTACTAAAATCCAATGTATTGTCCTGATCCCAATCAAACCTCAACCAAGGCTGGTTATTTAAATTAAATTGTACCTCGACGCTGCCAAAGTTACCTGCGCCTGAAGCTGAGAACCATAAACCATTACCCAAATCACTGGTACCTGCGTTTAGTGTCTGGGGGGGAATGGTGGGCGCAAAAGCTGAGGTTTCGCCAGAGTTAAGATTATCGGTGTAACTGCCAGCTTCAAAAATAGCATCAGCAGCAATATATGTGGTGCAGTTATCCGCTGTATTAAGAAGCCAGCTGCTTCCATTAAAGTAATCAGTGGCTACAGGGATTTCCAGATCATTGGTTTCTGGACCATAAGCGTCGGTTAACCTGAGTCTGCCTAACCTGATTTCGACTGAGTTTGACCCAATAATACCACTGGTCACTGAGTCCGAGTCGGTTGCAGTCAAATTAACTTCTAAATTAAATAAATTGGCTAAATTGGCGTACTGATAGTCAGTTGTTAAGTCTGCGTAATTAGTGACACCATTGTTAAAGCTTAAAGCGGTTGGAGAAAAGTTAATTCGTCCTGTGTCGTTACTACTTGTTGAGGCGTTAAAGGCTTGGGTTGCGAAGTTGTTATTGGTAAGTTTTGCGAAGGCACCATGATAGTTGAGTGTGGTATTGTTATTCGTATTGACCGCCACGATTGTTCCTGTCACTTCAAAAGGTTGTCCGCTTCGATCTAAACCTGAGTTGGTTCCATCGTAAAAGCCTGCATAAGAAAAGCTTCCACATTGTTCATTAATGGTATTAATAACCATATTGAAACTGGCGGGAATAAAGCGCCCAATATTGATACGTTGTCCGGTAACATTTTCGCCAGTTCCCATAAAATTCGTGGTTAAAGCATCGAGTTGTAATATGCCCGCTTCAGCCCAGCTCTGATTTAATGTTGTGGTGGCTTGTTGAGGGGGGCCGCTA
>JAUIHB010000179.1 GCA_030432465.1 Gammaproteobacteria bacterium | reverse complement strand
AACCATCCTCGTGCCCAGGAACTGAAAAGCCAGATTGAAAGTTGTGAAAAGGATCTGGAATTCATTGAAGAGGAAGTAAATAAGATCAGGTTTGCAGCGGGCGGACCAGTTGATATCTCTTCTTCTGAAAAAGAAAAAAAGAATTCACCTAATAATCACGATCACTGACCATATTCAAATAAAAAATTTTCTGGTGAAAAAAAATTCAGAAGGAAACTTAGGCATTGCAAACGCACTGTTTGATCATTTAGCCATGAAATTACCTATTTCTCGCTGGCAACGTGATCTATCAGATTCAACCGTTCAACGGGTACTGGGCGTTGGCTTTGCTCATAGTGTTATTGCTTATCAGGCAACTTTGAAAGGTATTTCAAAGCTTGAAGTCAACGAGCAGTCGCTCCTTGACGAGCTGAACGCTAACTGGGAACTGCTTGCAGAACCGATCCAAACCGTCATGCGTCGCTACAGCATTCCAAATCCTTATGAAAAGCTCAAAGAACTCACTCGCGGAAAACGTGTTGATCAGGCTGGAATGCAAGCATTTGTCGATCAACTGGATTTACCACAGGCGGCAAAAGATTCATTAAAAGCATTAACCCCAGCAAACTATATTGGTAATGCTATTGAACAAGCTAAAAATATTTAAGGATAAATTAAATCCTGAAACATTTTGTATAGGGCTACTTAAGTAGCCCTTTTTTATGAAAACGTTTTGACCAGACTAGATTAATATCATGTTAAATAATTTTAATGACGAAAATTTTCTCACTAAATACTGGCAAAAAGCTCCTTGTCTTATCAAGCAGGCTTACTCAGACTTTCCACAATACATTAGCGCAGAAGAATTAGCGGGCTTAGCCATGGAAGAGGATGTTGAGTCTCGTCTTATCAGTAATATCCAACAAAATTGGCAAATTCAACATGGACCATTTATAGAAGAAGACTTCACTCAACTTCCAGAAAGTCATTGGACACTGTTAGTCCAAACTATGGATTATTGGTTGCCAGAATTAAATCAGTTATTAGATGACTTCCGTTTTATTCCACGTTGGCGATTTGATGATGTCATGATCAGTTTTGCAACTGACGCGGGTGGTGTTGGACCACATTTTGATAATTATGATGTTTTTTTAATTCAGGCTGAAGGTGAAAGACATTGGCGAGCGGGTAAAAAAGGTGATACCAAAGCAACTCAAAACAAGATAAATGGTTTACTTCACTTAGAATATTTTGATCCTATAATTGATGTGGTTATGCAAGCTGGCGATATATTATATATTCCACCAGATACTCCGCACTGGGGGGTATCAATAGGCAACTCAATAGGTTACTCAGTGGGATATCGAGCACCGCAAACTAAAGATATTTTAGGTGGACTAGCTGAATACTTTGAAAACAGCGAACTCAATCAATTTTTTACCGATGAATACCGCAGCCAAATTAATAATAACAACCATTTAGAGCCAGAGCTAATACAATGGGCTCAGGCACAATTAAAATTAATTGTTAATAATCATGATCTTATAAAAGAAATATTGAGTAAAACTTTAAGTCAACCCAAAATTGATTCTATTGCTGAACAAGACACTCATCTCAACTTGGCTGACTTAAAAAAACAATCTATCCAATTAAAACCTGGACTCAACTACAATTGGTACAACAAAAATGAGCAAATTGTAGTCACTATTGAAGGCGAACTGTTTTATTTTGAGCAAAGCGAATTTAACGAAATTGACAGGCTGCTCAAGGGAGATAAAATAAAATTATTACAGGTTAAACAAAACTCATCAAAGTTTGCTTTTTATCAAACATTGGCTAGGATAAATAATAAGGGTTATTTTTTAACCAGTTGATTTAGACGGGTATATGGCTAACGATAATTATCGATTTGAACAAGTCACATGGGCTGCCGATGCGGGCGATATTATGGAAGTCCGTAAAAAAGTATTTGTCATTGAGCAACGATTTGATAAAGAAATATTATGCGATACCAGCGATGGCTCCAGCTACCATGTTATTGTTCACGATAAATACGCCAAGCCTATCGCCTGTGGTCGTTTAACACCGGATGGAAAAATCGACAAAATAGCCGTACTCATTAACCATCGCGGCGAAGGTATCGGCTCCAGTATTCTCACCCAGCTTGTTGCTATAGCAAAATCCCATAACATACATGATCTTACACTCAATGCAGAAAAAGAATTAGTTCGCTTTTACGATCAGCAAAGCTTCCATATTGATGGCCCTGTTTATATGAAACAAGGGGTACCACACCAACGAATGTCCAAAAAGCTGGTAAATAGCTAGTTTTTGGCTAGAACCGCCATAGTCAATCGAGAGCTACAAACAGCTTTTCCTTCTTCATCGGATATAGCAATCTGCCACACTTGAGTGCTTCTACCTAAATGTATTGGAGTGGCTTTTGCGTAAACTTTTCCACTAGTTTTACTCCGTAAATGGTTTCCATTTACCTCCAATCCAACGCAGTAGGACTGCTCATCGACTGCAAGATTAGCAGCCATACTACCTACAGTTTCAGCCAACGCGATAGAGGCTCCTCCATGCAAAATCCCCATTGGTTGATGCGTTCTATGATCAACCGGCATACTTGCAATAAGATAGTTATCTCCCACTTCAGTCACTTGAATATCTAACTGTTCTGTTAAAGTGTTGGCTCGGCTTTGATTAAGTGACTCTTTAGTAAATTGTTTTTTCCAAATACTTGTTTTAGATAACTCAATATTTTCTTGTGACATTGTTTTTCCTAATTTAACAATAACAATTTGATTAAGGTTTACGGTTGAATTTATCAACCCATGCCATGCCAATGGCTGAAACAACAAAAGTTAAATGAATAATGACATACCACATAGGTTCATTTTCCCCCATACCTTCCATATTCATAAATTTTTGTAATAAATGAATAGAAGAAATCGCCACAATAGATGCTGCAACCTTTTGCTTTAATGAGCCAGAGTCCAGTTTACCTAACCAAGACAATTTTTCAGTTTCTTCATTAATATCTAATTGAGAGACAAAATTCTCATAACCAGAAAACATCACCATCACTATCAAGCCACCGACAAGTGCTAAGTCAACCAGTGACAACGTAAGTAGCATTAAATCTTTTTCTGCAACTTCCATCAAATTTGGTAAAACATGCCATATTTCCTGAAAAAACTTAACACCTAGCATTAATAACGCAAGACTCAACCCTAAATAAATAGGCGCTAAAAACCAGCGAGTCGCATACATAATATTTTCAAACTTCTTTTCCAAAACAACGACCTTCTTATAATTAATACTACAAATTTTAAACTCAGCATGCAGCTTAGCCGCAATACTTGCCATTATTTAAACAATTAGCCGATAATAGTACTTCAGCGAATTTCAACGGGTAGTAATTTATCAAGTTATGACCACAAAACAAAGCAAACAATCTCAATCGAGAACAATTAAAAGCTTATCCGATTTGATCACCCAAACAGAAGAGCTTTTAAGTAAAGCTAATCGAACGATTAAAATTTATACATATAACCTCGACCCAAGGATATTGAACAGCCGGAAAATTGAAGAAACCATTCTTCAATTTATCCGAACCAGTCGATTTGTTCGAGTTGAGTTATTAATTCATCATGAATCCACTCTACAGAGAGTGGATCATCGATTAGTCAGATTAGCGCAAAATTTTAGCAGTTTTATTACCATTCGATTAATTCCAAGAGATTACCACGAAAACCCTTTTGCTTTTTATTTGATAGATGATCGATATATGCTCTACCGCAACCAATACACTCGATTTGAAGCGGAAATACAAGAATTACCAAATAGTCAACTCAAGCAAAAAACCAAATATTTTGATGAAATCTGGCAAAAGTCTTCACCTGCAGTACATCTAAGAGCTTTAATTATTTAAACAATGCTAAACTGTAGAACATAAGCGGTTAAAGTGAGAAATCACAGTGCTACAGATAATAAGAGAAACATGATGAAAAGTTTATTCACCAACAATACGACATTAAATAGCTCTTACAATTGGATGTTATTATTTCTTTTTGTAATGACATCAACTCTTTTTAGCTCTATTGTTCATGCCAAAATGACTATTATAAAAATGAATTATGTTCCTGCACAAAATGTGATTAGTATAATCAAACCCCACCTGAAACCAGAAACCAAAATAACGGCCAAAGATAATAACTTATTTATTGAGGCCGATGAAAGCGACTTAAAAAAAATTCATTCAATGTTAACCATGCTAGATAAAAAACCGGAACAGTACTTGGTTGAAGTTAAAATTACGCAACGAAAAATGGAGGAATCAGAAAGGCAACAAACAAGTATTTCAGTCAACGCTGATCACCAACAGCCCGTCAGTGCTAACGTCAAAGTTTATCGTAGTGACAGTTTATCAAATAGTGATAAACATTTTAGTGTGAGGGCAACTGAAGGTTACCAGGCTTTTATCAATACTGGCGAAGCATTCCCGACACACCAAATGGTAAAACACTACGATAGCTTTATCCCCAAAACTCAATACAAAAAAGTCAGTAGTGGTTTTTATGTTGTAATCAGAGAAACTGGTGAACAACGAGTCAGAATTCAATTTTCAGGTCAAAATCAACAGCGCAAACGTAACTCAGACCAGACTATTGAAGAGTCATCAACCAATAATATAGTTACAGGCAAGTTGGGAGAATGGATTTTACTGGCTGCAAGCGAACAAAACACAAAAAGTAATCACAACAAAAGCTATTCCACGCAAAACTCCCGTAGTAATAATCAATGGTATTACATCAAAGTGAATCAGTCACTTTGACATAAGGTCTGTGAAAAATATTTTTGAATATCAAATCTTAACACTGACTTTCTAAGGTTATTTTTTAAGATAACTTTTTATTCTAGTGAGTTGAGATAAATTCACGTATATTCCTTTCACTCAGCAACAGAATCGGTGTATTACGACAATCATCAAATAAGTAATACTTTTTATACTATCCCAACACAATATAAACAAGTGTTCGAAGCTATAAATTTAGATAAACCATTTTTCATCTTTCATGATGAGGTTTTAGGAAAGATCGTGTTAAAAAAAGCATCAACAGAAATCAAGCAATTATTACCTATTGCAATCCCAGCTGTGCTATCACAACTGGCTCAGATGGCTGCAGGCGTTATAGATACTCTGATGGCAGGTAATTATAATAATGACGCACTTGCTGCAATTGCGATTGGAACCAGTTTATTACATCCCGTTTTAGTTTCATTTATGGGATTGTTTTTAGCATTCAATCCAATTATCTCTCATTTAAAGGGAGCTAATAATGAAACTAAAATAGGAGCCAACTTTCGTTTAGGCTTAGTTCTGGCTTTAATATTTTCTCCTTTTGCAGTATTACTACTAATTAATGCTGAAATTGTTTTCCAACACTTGGGAGTTACCCCAAATGTTGCCCAATTAGCCAATGATTATTTACAAGCTATTGTGTGGGGAATACCTGCCCTGTTGGGATTTCTAGCTTTGCGTTTTTGCAATGAAGGACTTTTTTCCAATGCAGCGGTTATGAGCGCAACGATTATATCTATACCATTCAATATTTTATTTAATTATTGGTTTATGTACGGTGGTTTAGGTTTACCAGAAATGGGGGTTGTCGGCTTAGGCTACTCAACTGCACTCGTATGGACAATTATGTTTTTCAGCCTGTTAGTATATTCAGGTGTGACAAAAAAATATGCCGGGCTACATATATTTACTGAAAAATTTCTTCCTTCATGGAAAGAAATTAAAGAAATTTTTAAATTAGGCATACCAATGGCTATCACATTAGGTTTTGAAGTAACCATGTTTGCCGCTGTTTCTCTAATGATAGCTCGTTATCCAACACATATGATGGGAGGTCATCAAATTGCCGTTAATATTATCTCTCTTGCTTTTATGATCCCACTGGGTATTTCTCAAGCAATCACCGCAAGAGTTGGTTATTTTTCTGGCAAAAAAGATCCTGAATCAAGTCAAGTTGCTGGGTATACCGGTATCGCACTTTGCGTCAGTTTGTCAGCATTTAGTGCATTAATAATGCTACTGATTCCGGTATTTCTGGTTTCTTTTTATACTCATGATCAACAAGTTATAACGGTCGCAGTAGGCATGCTTTTTCTAGCGGCAATTTTTCAATTTTCAGATAGCCTGCAAGTATCCAGTGTTGGAGCGTTAAGAGGAATTAAAGACACTAAAATACCTATGCTTTTAACCGCTATTTCATACTGGCTTGTCGGGTTTCCAACTGGTTATTATTGCGCCGAAAAAATGGGATATGGCGCTTACGGCTACTGGGTAGGATTAATTGCAGGCTTATCATGTGCCGCAGTTCTATTGCTTTATCGCTGGAATAAATTATCAAACCAGCATAAACAAAAATCAATTTCAGCTTAAAGCAAAAGCTTGTTTGAACAAAATCAAACAAGCTTTTGCATGACCTGGATATACTCCTGAATAATTTGTTCCTGCTGTAAATGCTGACCCGATTGAATCTGCCATTTTCCAGCGACCATCACATCTTTAACAGGCATCTGAGGACACGCAAAAATAGCCGCATCTAACACAAATGCACTTTGTTTTCCAATTAAGCTCGGATGAGAATCATCAAGCACGACAAAATCTGCGCGCTTTCCTACCGCTATCTCTCCAACGTTTTGATTGACTGTATCAGCGCCATATTTTGCGCTTTGGGCATAGAGGTTTTGTCCAACCGAGTGGCATTCATTATTTGCCAGAACTGCTCGCTGTTGTTTAATTAAGCGCTGTGCATATTCTAAAGTTCGTAGTTCATCAGCTACATTTACTGCAATATGAGAGTCAGAACCAATTGCAATTCTCCCCTTCCGAGCTAAAAACTCTTGGGTTGGAAATATTCCATCTCCTAAGTTAGCTTCTGTCGTTGGGCAAATTCCTACAACAGCTTCCGAGTGAGATAACTTTTCCACTTCACTCTCATCCAGATGGGTTGCATGTATAAGGCACCAGTTTTTATCAAGCTCATAATTATCCATTAACCATTCAACTGGCCGTTTTTGATAAAAGTTTCTGCAATCATTCACTTCTTGCATTTGCTCAGCAATATGAATATGGACTGGTGCATTAGCATTTTTAGAACGAACAAAAGGAACTAACTCGGCAAGTTGTTTTTCACTCACAGCCCTTAAGGAATGAGGTGCAACCCCAATTTTTACTAAAGGATCATCTTTATAATCAAAAAATAATGAATCTAGCAGCTGCATAAATTCGGGGGTATTGTGAGTAAAACGTCCTTGAGCAGGAGATGCAGCCTTTTCTCCAAAGCCCGCATAAGTGTAAAGAACGGGTAAATGAGTAATCGCGATACCGGTATCTTTTGCTGCCGCGATTACCTGATGCGACATTTCCGCAGGATTATCATAAACCTGACCATTAGCTTGATGATGCAAATAATGGAATTCAGCCACGCTGGTATAGCCTGCTTTTAGCATTTCCAGATATAAAAACCTTGCTACTACATTTGCATCATCGGGGCTCATTTTAGCGACAAATTTATACATAATATCGCGCCAACTCCAAAAACTATCTTGTTGGTTAGCCCGATATTCAGAAAATCCAGCAAAGGCTCGCTGAAATGCATGCGAGTGACAATACCAGGTAAAACCACCCCTCTGACCAATTGTGCTGTTAGACTTTTGCCCGGCTCGATAGTCTCTATGATGCCATTATCATCAATTGAAAGCGTCTGATCAGCAAGCCATTGATTACCAATTAATATCGATTCAGCGTATAATTTCACAATTGAAAAACCCTATAAAGTCGCTAATATAAAAAGTACTAATTTATGCGCTACCTTAACCACACCAACTGCAATAAGCAAGTTGAAGGTAAAAAAATTCATGCGAACTCAATCATCAATTAAGGAATCAGAATGTCAGATATATATCAGCTAATTATTCATAATGTGAACATAGCAACCATGAGTGATGATAATGATTATGGCATTCTTAATGACGCAGCCATTTGTATTAAAAATGGAAACATCACTAAGATAATAGCCAATGTCAATGAGCAATCAGGTGAATTGGAAACGGAAAAATCGATAGATGGCAAAGGTTGCTGGATCACTCCAGGTTTAATTGATTGCCACACTCACCTGATTTATGGCGGTAATAGAGCCAATGAATATGAAAT
>JAUIHB010000178.1 GCA_030432465.1 Gammaproteobacteria bacterium | reverse complement strand
ATGAAAGAAGCGGCTAACTCTCTTCGTTGGGCGGTTGCCGAAATGGAAAGGCGTTATAAGCTCATGTCTGCTTTGGGGGTTAGAAATCTGGCTGGTTATAATCGTAAAGTAAGGGATGCTATTAAACGCGGAGAACCTATAAAAGATCCTTTGTGGAAATCCGAAGAGTCAATGGAAGATGAAGCTTCCGATTTAGGTGAAATTCCAAAAATTGTTATCGTTATTGATGAATTAGCAGACATGATGATGATTGTAGGGAAAAAAGTTGAAGAATTGATTGCTCGAATTGCACAAAAAGCACGTGCCGCAGGAATTCACCTATTATTAGCAACCCAAAGACCATCTGTTGATGTTATTACTGGATTGATTAAAGCTAATATACCTTCTCGTATTGCTTTTCAGGTATCGTCAAAAATCGACTCGCGAACAATCTTGGATCAAATGGGGGCCGAACAATTGTTAGGGCAGGGAGACATGCTTTATCTTCCAGGTGGTACTAATATTCCTATTCGTGTACACGGTGCCTTTGTGGATGATGATGAAGTTCATAGAGTCGTTGGTGATTGGAAAAAACGTGGCGAGCCTGTGTATGAAGAATCTATTTTATCTGGTGCTGCGGATGTCGATGTTCCAGGGTTACCTAGTGAGTCGAGTAATGATGCCGAAAAAGATGAGCTTTATGATCAAGCTGTTAGAATCGTTACCGAAACGCGTAAAGCATCTATCTCTGGTGTGCAACGGCGATTGAAAATTGGTTATAACCGTGCCGCAAGAATGATAGAAGAAATGGAAGCGGCAGGAATTGTTACCGAAATGCAGTCCAATGGTTCTCGTGAGGTTATTGCGCCGCCGCCACCTCAAATGTAAAGCTTGAACAATTAATTCACTTTCTATTCAGTCTGCTAAAGTTAAACTTAATCTAAGCCTGTAAAGTTTTGAGGCTTAGAATATAAAGGTAAAAATATGCGATATTTAATTAAAAAAAACTCGATGTGTAGAAAATTTCAAAGCTTCTTTGTATTGACCCTTGGATTAGTATATGGAACAGCTAATGCATCCGGTAATGCTGCGGCCAAGCTAGCTGAAAGTTTAGCCAGTTTATCAACTTATCAGGCTAACTTTGAACAACAAGTTAAAGATGAGCTAGGCACAGAAATTGATCACTCCTCAGGTATTTTTTCAATTAAAAAACCGAATCTTTTTCGTTGGCAAGTATTAGAAGAGTTCCCGCAAATTATTGTTGCCGATGGCAAGAACTTATGGACTTATGATCAAGAGTTAGAACAAGTCACTATCCAAAACCAGAAAATGTTGCTCGCTGAATCACCGATGTTATTGATGACAAGTAATGCGGAAGAGCTATCGAAAGCTTTTAAAATCAGTGTGCATGACTTAAATGATAGTAAAAATAAACAGTTATTTTTGCTAAAACCAAAATCTCAGGAAAGTGTTTTTGATGCAGTTAATATTATGTTTGCAGAAGGGAAAATTATAGAGTTGCTTATGTCAGATACATTAGGACAAAAAACATCCGTTAAATTTACAAATGTAAAAATTAATCAAGAGCTTGAACCTGAATTATTTACTTTTGTACCGCCAGAGGGGGTCGATGTTGTGGACTCGCGGGAATCTAAAAAGGTCGAGTCTGATAAGTCAGCTGAGATAAAGTAAACAAAGCTTGAAATAATTAAATGACTGGTTTATTGAAAATATAAAGTGTTTTATGCAAGATTTATTTGACAGCTCGCCTGAGCATCCCTCGAATGATAGTGATCAACCATCGGTAACTGTAGATATGACAGCACCGTTGGCCGCGAGAATGCGGCCTCATAAACTGGCTGATTATGCAGGGCAAAATCATTTATTTGAGCCGGGTAAACCATTGTATGAAGCTATTAATCGTGGCAAATTACACTCAATGTTATTTTGGGGACCTCCTGGAACTGGGAAAACAACCCTCGCACGAATGATTGCAGCAAGTTGTGATTGTTATTTTATTGCTATTTCAGCAGTCTTGGGGAGTGTTAAAGATATTAGACAGGCTGTTGAGCAAGCCAAACTTCAAAAAGCGAAAGGCAAACAAACGCTCTTATTTGTGGATGAAGTTCATCGCTTTAATAAATCTCAGCAAGACGCTTTTTTACCATATGTGGAAGATGGTACTTTTATTTTTATTGGCGCAACCACGGAAAACCCTTCATTCGAAGTAAATAACGCATTGTTGTCACGTGCACGCGTGTATGTTCTGAAATCACTTGATCAAGATGCACTCAAAAATATTTTACAACGAGCTCTGTCGGATTCAGAAAAAGGTGTTGGACATTTAAATATTCAAACAACTCAAGAGGCTTCGGAGCAATTAATTTCATTAGCCGACGGTGATGCAAGAAGAATGCTTAACTTTCTGGAAATGGCTGTTGATTTAGCGGATAAAAATGCTCAGGGAAATCTGGTTATCGATAAAGCTGTAGTTTTATCATTAATGGGTGATAAAGCTCGCCGTTTTGATAAAGGAGGAGATGCTTTTTATGATCAAATTTCAGCTTTACATAAATCTGTAAGAGGTTCAAACCCTGACGGTGCTTTGTATTGGTTTTGTCGAATGTTAGACGGTGGCTGTGATCCCCTATATATTGCGCGTCGAGTAGTTCGCATGGCTAGTGAAGATATTGGAAATGCTGATCCGCGTGGTTTGCAACTGGCGATTAATGCATGGGATGTACAGCAACGTTTAGGGAGTCCTGAAGGAGAATTGGCAGTAGCTCAAGCAGTAATTTACTTAGCTGTCGCACCGAAAAGTAATGCTGTGTATAAAGCATTTAATCAATGTATGAAAGATGTGCGAACAGAACCAAGCTATGAAGTACCGATACATTTACGTAATGCTCCAACTAAATTGATGAAAGAGCTAGAGCATGGTGCAGCTTATCGTTATGACCATGATGAGCCTGATGCATTTGCCGCAGGGCAAACTTATCTTCCCGAAGAAAAACTGGGACAAGGGGTAAATTATTATCAGGCAACCGAGCGTGGTATGGAAAAACAAATCGTTGAAAAACTGATCAGACTGCGAGCTAGAAAAAACTAACTTCTCATTTTCTTACCAAATGTGGAGTTAAATAATAACTTGATATTTAATTAAATGGTTAGATGAGTTAATCGATGGAAGCTTCAATGCTTAAGTTTATACCCTTATTGATGGTGGGATTCGGTGGTGCTTTAGGAGCAATGGCACGTTTTGGGGTGAGAGAATTTTTGCCTATGATTACCGGAACGACCTTTCCTTTAGCAACGTTAATTGTGAATGTCTTGGGGTGCTTTACCGCTGGTGCGTTATATGCGTTTATTGAACATAGTGGTGTTCAGTGGGAGGTAAATAAACTGGCATTTATTTTTGTTGGTTTTTTAGGTGCATTTACCACTTTTTCTGCATTTGCGTTAGACAGTTTAGTTTTGTTTAATCAAGGTGAGAATTTTAAGTTAGCGTTGAATATTTTAGCTAATTGCCTGCTTTGTCTGATTTGTGTGTTTTTTGGGGCTTGGCTTGGTGGTAGAATGGCAAATTCTTGAGGTAAGGCTAAGATAAAACACCTCTTATCGTATAATTTTTAATCTATTTTGGACTAACCAATGATCGACCCAAAACTATTCAGAACAGATCTGGACGCCGTTATTGCTAATCTAGCAAGACGTGGTATGACGTTTAATCAGCAAGAATATCTTGAGCTGGAAGAAAGCCGAAAGTCTTTGCAGATGAAAACTCAGGAATTACAAAACACGCGTAATAGTCGATCAAAATCCATAGGTAAGGCCAAAGCATCTGGCGAAGATATTCAACCATTGCTTGATGAGGTTGCTACTTTAGGACAAGAGCTTGACGATGCAAAAAATGCTTTTGAAGCCGTTCAAATCAAACTTGATGATTTATTTTCAGGTTTGCCTAATTTATTAGATGATGCGGTGCCTGAAGGTAAAAGCGAAGATGATAATATTGAAGTTAGAAAGTGGGGCGAAATCCCAACTTTTGACTTTGAACCTAAAGATCACACGGAAGTCGGAGAGGCTATTGCAGGATTAGATTTTGCTGCATCGGCTAAATTAAGTGGCTCTCGCTTTGCTGTTATGCGAGCTGGGGTTGCTAAAATGCACCGCGCCTTAATTCAACTAATGCTAGATACGCATACAGAACAACATGGTTATCAAGAAACGTATGTACCTTATTTAGTCAGCCCGCACTGTCTCTATGGAACTTCACAGTTGCCTAAATTTGCTGATGATCTATTTACCGTACAGGGAACGACACAAGATGATAAGCCGCTTTATATGATCCCAACTGCGGAAGTTCCTTTAACCAATCTGGTCAGAGAGCAAATTATTGATGAAAAAGATTTGCCGATTAAGCTAACTGGGCATACCCCTTGTTTTAGAAGTGAGGCGGGATCTTATGGAAAAGATGTGAAAGGTTTAATTCGTCAGCATCAATTTGAGAAAGTTGAACTGGTGCAAATTGTTAAACCACAAGACTCAATGCAAGCTCTGGATGAACTAACAGGACATGCTGAAAAAATTCTGCAGTTGCTGGAGTTACCTTATCGTACGGTTATTTTGTGTGGTGGTGATATTGGGTTTGGTGCAACTAAGACATTCGATATTGAAGTATGGTTGCCTGCACAAAATACCTACCGTGAGATTTCTTCTTGTAGCAATATGGGGGATTTTCAAGCTAGACGAATGCAATCAAGGTTCCGTAATAATGAAACAGGGAAACCTGAATTATTGCATACACTAAATGGTTCTGGCTTAGCTGTGGGTCGTACATTGGTCGCAATACTTGAAAACTACCAAACCGCTGAAGGTAAAGTACGGGTCCCTGAAGTCTTAAAACCCTATATGAAGGTTGATGAAATTGGTTAACCATGAGAGGTAGTTAAAAACTTTTGAGTAATAAAAAAACCGCCCAAGGGCGGTTTTTAGTTTAAGGTAAAAAATAACAAAATATTAATTACTGGCAGTATTCTCGGTCAATTTTAATTCACTCAAGAATTTGTCCATGCCAACTTCATTTAAGCGTGGTAAAAATTGATTACGATAGCTTTTCGTCATATCAGTACCAGCAACATTAATATTGGTAATTAACCATTTTCCTGAATCTTTGGACAAATAATAATAAATAGCTAATGGTTCTGAACCTGATTGTTTCATCTCACTTTTAACTCGAGCATTACCCGTTTTTGTGCTGATTTGTGCTGGATCAAACTCAAATGCCTGTCCATCATAAAGCGCGATACCTTTTGCATATTTATCAACAACACGATCCAAATAGCCTTGCATAAACTTTTCTCTTTGCGACGGTGTCATAGCATTCCAAGTTGTATTGCCTAACGTTCGTTGAGAAAACGTTTCTTTATCAATGACAGGGAGTAAGTTTTCTTTCACTAGTTTAGCAGCAAGTCTGTCGTCTTTTTTAAGAGCTTCTTTGTTTTTCTCGATTGCTGCAATCATTTTGTCAGCAATACCTTTCAGGTACACTGATGGGTCGGTGTCTGCTTGCACCATACTGCTTAATCCAAGCAGCAATACCAGTGAACCAAATAACTTTTTCATTGTAATCTCCGTTTATTAACTTTAATTTGAAAGCTGTTATAAATATGACGCGATTCTATCAGAATAATTACACGAGCTCTGTAGATGAATGTATATAATATGTAAAAATTATGAACCCTAACTGAATTATAGCTAATTGATTAACTAGATGTGAACGATAGCTAACTTTTATATGAATCTATTTGGATAAACTTATTTATATACACTTAGCCGGCTTAGGCAAGCCTGCTATTTTGGTGGCCTGTTTAGCTGGCCCCTCAGGAAATAGAATTTGTAAATATAAACTACCTGTTTTTTCTGGTGGTAATACTTTGGTTAAATACTTCACCAATGGGCGAATTGATGGGCTCGTATTATATTCGCCATAAAATTGGCGAACGTAATGTATTACTTGCCAATGATCGTCTGACAGTTCAATTCCTTCCAAATTAGCAATAATTTGAGCGATAGATTCATTCCATTGTGAGGCATCTTTAAGATAGCCCTGTGCATCGGTTTTTATATTTTCAGGCAGTTGTTGCATTATTATTCAACTTTAAAGAATTCAACTTTAGATAGTTCAGCTATTACCAGCTAATCACTGTACGAGTTTTTGTACATAAATAGACCATTTGTTCATCATTAATTAGTGTGGCAGTGGAGGGGAGGTGGTCTGTTATTCCACGGCATTGAGTATCGTTTTCAAGAACAAATATTGAAAATTGATGGGCTTTGCAAGACTCGATAATATCTGTTTTTAACAAGCTGGTTGTTGCATCACCTATAAACAAAAAAACATCTTCAATTTGTACCAGTCTTTGCAAATTCGTTTCTAATCGCTCTTTGTTAATTGGATTAGCAATCAAATGCAAAGCTCTTTGTGCAAGGTTTTCTATTAGTCCGACAGTATTGTTTGATGGCATATTTCAGGCTGTTTAATTAATTAAAAAGAAAAAATTTTATCAGACTGGCTGATGAGAGAGTTTATTTGGCTACTTGAAAGCATTTCAACATCAGATAATAGGTGTTCAGCTGTCAGTGAAAAGCGAACTAAACTTTCAACTTCGGCATATAACTTATCAATATCATAAAATTCAAGTGCTTTTAGTTGTTTATCATGGTTTTTATCATCAAAAAGATCACTTTTTTGACTGTTGATTAAATGAAAAATACCCTCGTCGGCGAAAATTAAATTCACTTTGTGCTCAAAAGCAGCGCAAACCAGAGCTAAGTCGAGACCTTCTTTACCCGCAATTGTGCCAATAGGCGGTGTTTGAATAATTAAACTGGTTGTGATCATAGTCGTTATTTAAATTGAATGAGTTGGCTGTGTGGGGCCGACATTGCCGCAGCAAGTTGTCCTAATCCTAAAACCTGAAAAGATTGATGCAAGCTCTCGCCATTTATCTGGTTGAGTTGTGCTTCTGTTTGGTTAATGACGCCTCGTCTGTTAGATGCCGCAACACAAACTTGTAGCTCAAAATTATGTGCTTCTGAAAGCGCCGTCCACTCTTCTATTAAGTTCAATTCATCACTCGGTTTGCATGTATAGGAGTTAGCAACTAAAACGCCATCTTGATAAAAGAAAACAGATTTGATCACCTGTTGGGCTTTGAGTGCTGCTCGAATGAAGCGCAGAGCTGATAAGTGTGCTTGACTTTGGCTAGGTGAGCCTGTCACTAGAATGCATAAGTTTGTTTGTGGAAGGGAAGTCATAAACAAGCATATCGCTTTTAAAAATGGGTTAACTGCCGTCATACCGACCTGATAATACTGGGATTTTCGATTAAGAGGCTTAGGAAAGCAAGCTTTTCCAAGCAAATGGTTTAATTTCTAACTGGTCTAATCTCTTTGACGTCTTCTGGCAGAGATAATCCGTCTAGCAAAATTACTTGCTAAATAATAATAATTTTTAGTTGTTAGTTTTCAGGTGTCAGCTTATAAAATACGTGAAAATATAGCAATGTCATCCGCAATCGACTATATCCAAAGAGAATATTAATGAGTATACATGAATTAGACCTCGACACATTTATGCAAGAGGTTAAAGCCCGTAACCCAGGAGAAACGGAGTTCCATCAAGCTGTTCAAGAGGTTGCTGAAGATATCATTCCTTTTGTTAACCAAAACCCTCGATATAATCAAGCTGCAATTTTAAAACGAATGATTGAGCCCGACAGAATTGTTTCTTTTAGAGTGAGTTGGGAGGATGATCAAGGTCATATTCAGGTAAACCGTGGATATCGAGTTCAATATAACAGTGCAATAGGACCATACAAAGGTGGATTGCGTTTTCACCCTTCAGTTAATCAAAGCATTCTTAAGTTTTTGGGATTTGAACAGGTTTTTAAAAACAGTTTAACAACATTGCCTATGGGAGGGGGGAAAGGGGGTTCTGACTTTGATCCTAAAGGAAAGTCTGACCGTGAGGTTATGCGTTTTTGCCAATCTTTCATGACGGAGTTACATAAGCATATCGGTCCGAACCGTGATGTACCTGCAGGTGACATCGGAGTTGGCGCTCGCGAAATTGGTTATTTATTTGGTCAATATAAACGGCTTGAAAATGAGTTTACAGGTACTTTAACTGGCAAATCTATTGAGTTTGGCGTCTTTTTTAAATTTTTGAATTTAACGCAAACGTTTTCTGTAGCCGGCCAACTTGATATGGCAAGAGAGTTCGATATGAAAGGCGCAGAAACACAAGC
>JAUIHB010000177.1 GCA_030432465.1 Gammaproteobacteria bacterium | reverse complement strand
CACGCTTACTTATCTTCGACAGACGATTGATTTCGCCACTGGCAAATTGCTTGGGTGTGAGCCCAATCCAAGCCGCCATTTGTCGACCATTGAAGATTTTATACGCGAGTTAAAAGATCTTAATGGAACACCTAAAGAGCTACTAGAAAATAAAGAGCTTATGAACCTATGCTTACCTTTTTTAAAAGCGGATTTTGAAATTTCAGAAAAGTACATATGTAAATCAAAAATAAGGTTCAATGTTGCAGCAACTATAATGAGTGGCATTAACGACATTGATGTCAGTGATGATGATATTAGAAAATGGGGCAAATATTTTTTCCAGCAGCCTAATATACGTCTAGTACCCGGAGATCACTTTTTTATCGAAAACAATACAGAGCAAGTGCTTGAAATTTTAAATAGAATTATTAAAGATGAATTGCTTAAAGTTAATATAGCTACTACAAATTAATAGCTATATTAAACCCATACTTAATAAAGACATGCATTTCGGTTAATGCTAGCATCATGTTCAATTTTGTAATTTTCTGAATACTCACGCATCCTGAACCCTTCACATTTTAAAAGAGTTGTCACAGCTTTTAATGCTTTCACTTTCATCATTGCAACTTTTCCAGGCCTACGAGAATCAAGTTGTTCGAGGCCAACAATTGCTTTACTATTTTTAGTTAACACCATAATTTCTTTGATTATTATACTAACGGGCCGACCTTCGTATGCGAATGAAATGTCATATTCTTTCCAATCAATATTAGGCTGTGAAGTACTATCGGAAACTATATGAGCTTTAACTTCTTTGAAGTTGTCTAAGTCAAAACTTAATTCCTGAGCATTTACTGCAACTGGAAAATAATTTAACAAAAGCGCTAATCCAAATATTTTTAATTTTTTGCTAAACAAAATAACTTCCTCTATTTATTATTTTAAGCAACGCAAATTTCAATTATTTTTAAACTAAAGATTTATTAAGAAACTGAATAAAAATTTAACACTAAGTAAGCTACTTTAAATGTCTTTCCACGCAAGCATTAGTATCAAATTTCGCATGCTCGTCTCCAAAACCGATTCTATCAGCTAAAAATGGGTCTTTAACAATTTTTAAATAATCACCATCTTTCGACATTTTAAATCCATTACACTTAAGCACTACACTGGCAACATCAAGCGGTAAAACATCCTTAACATTTAAACTGACAGTAAGATCATCAAGTTTATTAATTCCTATTGCGTCTTTATTTACAAATGAAAATATCTGACGTATAAGTGCACTAACAGGGATTTCTTGGTAATTAAAAAAAACTAGTTCTTGAGAATCAGGGGCTATTTTAGTAGCCGGCTTATTTTCTGAATTTTGCTGCTCAGAAATTGCGTCAAAATCTAATTCATTCTCTTTTTTACTATTTTTGTGTTCCGCTAACTCAGTCAACGAGCCCGACTTAGAGTCTCTTCTTTTTTCCAAATCCGATTTCAGTTTTTTTAATACTTCCTTTTCATTAATCATTCCCCTATTAGCTATTGACACATCACTTTGTTGGTCTCTTGCTGACTGGAGTTCTACTTCACTGCTAGGATTATTATTACTAGCCCAAATGCACTGAACGTTAATTAAACTAATTATAGTCAATTTAAATGTAAATAATTTCAAACAAAAATTAAACTTCATAAATTATGCCATCTATATAAAAACAAGGTTTCCAATCGCTTGTACTATGATCCCTTATTACGATTATTCCAATAAATGTATTCAAGCTTCAACTACAAAGGTAAGTCAGCAAATCAAATTAAATCTGCCCCAGGGGGCAACGTCGTTTGAGAAAATTCAGATTAATTCTTCCATTGCAGCGCTTAAACTAAAGCTCCAAATTTACTTCCCTATGATGTGGTTACCAATGCATGCTGGTTGAATAATATAATACAAAGATCAACAGACCAAGTAATAATTAAAGTTCATCTCGGATCAAAATCATCCACCCATTCGCCTCTGGCATAACTACCAAACAGAATAATCATTTCGGGACTGGTATATTTGCGTACAATCTCAACAGCCAATTTTAGCTGGGATTGTTTGTTTTCTGGCAGATGTTCGATAGATGTTTTCATAGCCGTATCATAATTGAAAAAGTGAGAAGGTGGTAGTCTCAGATTGGCAAACATGAAAGCCAGTTAGTAATTGGTAAGTTGATATTAAAGTATGAAAGTGCTACCTGAAAGAATCAGGCAGCACTTAGAAGAGTAAACTTTACGGCCAATTAGTTGGCTTTAAGGTTTACTGATACACCAGAGGCTGCTCTATAGCCATACAAGTCTATATACCAAGTACCTGCGCTCGGAGAGTTGACTGTACATACTTCGTTGTTACCATTTTTATAAGGACGGCAATCCCAATTAGAAGATGTTGACTGAGAGCCAAAATTTAAATAGAGATCCGCATCGCCGCTTCCGCCAGACATAGTGACGATTAATTTTGTATAGCCAGCTGGCAGATTGTAAGTGTAATGTTTCCATTGGCCTTGTGATACTGAGATGTTGCTTTCAGTTTCGTCAATCGGATCATTACCTGGATCAGGATCTGTGCCACTGTAACTTCCGGTTAAACTGACACCAGAAAAGCTGCTATAAGCTTTTATCCGAACATAATAAGTCCCAGCCGTGCTGTTTCCAGTACAAGATTCAGTGTTGCCGTTTTTATAAGGACGGCAATCGTAGCTTGAATCTGTAGGTGTTGAGCCAAATTTCACATACATATCAGCATCACCTGAGCCGCCGCTGATATTAAAACGGATATTGGTAGCACCCGCTGGAACGCTAAGAGTATAAACGATATCCTGACCTGTGCTAGCGCTTAAACCTGATTTAGGTACGCCATTTTGTAGCTGTCCGCCTGGATTTGGATCGGGATCAGGATCTGAACCTACACCGGGATTGTTAAGAGGGGTACCTGCACAGTTTTTGCTGCCATTACTGCTTTCCAACCAAAAGCGATTACAGTTTGTATCATAATTGCTAGATCCAGCATGAACTTTAAAACCAGAAAGTTTTACGCCATCAAGTGAAACATAAGAGCCATTACGTTTTAAACTAAAGTGCTGGTGAGGGCCTGTTGATTGACCACCTTGACATAATGCCTGATTCTTGTTGCTGGCATAATTTGCAATGCTTTGATTTCTACTGACATTTTGATTGGTAGAGAATTGCACATTGTCCAAATGATAATATTGCGTCGACCAGCCGTCTTCGTGGATGACTTCCATATTACAACTAGAGTGGACTTTTACCGTTCCAGGAGCCGATGATTTTACCCAAAGGTGACTTAAATTATCTCCCCAGCTACCGCCATTATGAAGATCGAGTGATGAGTAAACTGTGCCGCTACCTGTATTAGAGTGTGTCCCACCAAATCGCCAAGAAGAACCCACAGGATAAGGAAGCTGTAGCAGGTTGGATGGTGGTGGAGCAACAGTTACTGATTGCGATGATGTTGAGTTTTCACTTGAGGTTAAATCGTTCGGAAAGAGCCTGTTAAAAGTTTCAGCATAAGCCAGTTCTGAATTTTTTCCTTGTGCAACATTACTTGTATTGTGTGAAGACAATAATTTATTTAAAGAAGAACTGTCTGCTGCTTGTAAGCTTTGACTATTTGCTGAAGAATAATGAATGTTGGCTAAACGCAGAGAAACATCTCTCATTTGCTCACGAAAGCTGCTTTCTGTGGACAGATCGCCAAATGGTCGAGAAAGATCTTGAGCATTTTCATTACTAACCAGCGATGTTTGATGTTCAACCAACGCGATTAAGACTTTAGGACTAATACTGGATACGCCAGCCCAGTGCGAAATAGTTTCTGCGTAGGGGGCAAGGTGCGGCGCATTTTCATTGAGATAATTCTCAATATCAAAATTAAACATTTGTTCATGAGTGTAAATTATATCTTGCTCGGAAAGGGGGACTGTTGCTGCGTTTGAGTTAAAACACAGCATCGAAATTAATGCGGAGGCAATATAGTGTTTTGTTTTTAGCATGTGTATGCTCCATTATTATAAGAAATTTAACTACTATAAATATCCAAGATATATCTAAATTATTTCTTGGTTGTTCAAGTTATTACGATTAGCGTTTACAATCAAGCAATTAGACACAAATATTCTAATAAAAATTTATTTTTCTTGTTTTTCTGATAAGTAGTTTGCACATTTTTTGATCATAATTAATTTTGAAAGATAAATGGTTTTTATGACGTAGTTAAAGAGATTTTTCTGGTTACACTGGCGGTTTGGTTAAAGTTTGAAAAGGTAATGATTGTACAATGCTAGTTTCAAATTATTTGTTGGTGTTATGATAATTTTTTATATTTATAAATGTATGAGGCAAATGCCGTTTTTTATGAATATTCAACAAAATTCAAGTTATCGGTCTTAACTTTCATACAGTAAACTTAAATTTATTAAGTTGAGGAGAATGTTATGAAAAATATTAGGCATTGGTTGTATCGGATAACTTTGTTAACGTTAGTCTTTGGGACTTTAAATGTAATAGCGAGAAGTGATGATGATTTAAAGCGTGACAAAAGTAGTCACCCCAACAAAGTGATTGAATTTTCGGGAGTTGTGAAGGGTGATCATGTTTTAGATATGTTTGGTGGTGATGGTTATTATAGCGAGCTGTTAGCCTATGCCGTAGGTGATACCGGTAAAGTTGTACTGCAAAATAATCAAGCCTATGTTGCTTATGTTGGTGAAGCTTTAGAATCAAGGTTTCAATCTATTCGTTTACCTAACATTAGTCGCTTGATTAGTGAAAGTGATGACTTAAAACTAGGGAATGAAAAATTTGATAAAATATTTTTGGTATTAGCTTTCCATGATTTTTATTTTGAAGATAAAAACTGGAATGTTCCGGTTGCGCAGGTAATGCCACAACTTAAAGCCGCTTTAAAAAAAGGTGGTCAGATATTGATTATCGATCATGCTACAACTGTTGGGCATGGTATTCGAGACGCAAAGAAACTACATCGAATCGCACCTGATTTTGTAAAGGCAGAAATGAAAAAATATGGTTTTTATTTGAAAAAAGAATCTTCTTTATTAAGGAACTCGATGGACGATTATTCTATAAACGTATTCAATCCCGCGGTAAGACGCAAAACTGATCGTTTTATTTTTTTATTTGAAAAAGAATAACTTTTGATTATATTCTGGTTATAGCTTGAGATATTTCAATATTGACTATTGCTGTTTTGGTTATTGTAATTAGGGTTATTGTAGCTGAAACTATTGTAGTTGAGAGCATTGTAATTTTAGTGGTTACGCAAAGGATGCTATAAGGTAGCTTATTGAACATACCTCCACTATTTTTTTAACTGTAATTGATTAACCTGAACCTCCAGGTCATTAGCTAAGGCTGAAATTAAGTCTGATGCCTGACGGTTTTCTGATGCTAAAGCAGCTGCTTGCTGCGAGTTGTCAGCTATCAGGTTTATCCGTTTTGCGATATCTTCGCTGACAACAGTTTGTTCATGTGCTGCTGTGGCTATTTGATGATTCATTTCTGTAATGGTTTTTAGAGAGACTGCAATTTGTTTTAAGGAATTGGCAGCTTCTCGTGCGCCGGTAACGGTTTCAAGGCTTGATGATTTGGCGGTATTCATTGAGCTTATCGCTTTTTGAGAACCGTTTTGGAGGCGTTCAATCATGCCTTGGATTTCTGCGGTACTATCTTGTGTTCGTTTTGCGAGATTTCTGACTTCATCTGCAACAACTGCGAACCCTCGACCTTGATCTCCTGCGCGCGCTGCTTCGATTGCTGCGTTTAATGCAAGCAAATTAGTTTGTTCGGCAATCCCTCTTATAACATCGAGTACAGAGACAATAGTATCGACATCTTTACCAAGATGTTCAATGACGACAGAGGCTTCATCAATTTGTTCTGCTAGAGTTTCAGTTGCGCTAGCTGAGTTAGCGACAATTTGCTGGACTTTATTACCATCCTGATCAGCTTGATTAGTTGCGTCAGCGGCATTGCTGGCACTTTCAGCTACGGTTGTTGCAGATGACAGCATTTGAGTGATTGAGGTTGCTACCATGTCGGTTTCTTGCGATTGGGAATGAACAGCTTTATCAATTAATCCGGCTCTTTGGTCTGAATTTTGCGCTTCACTCCGCAGTTCACGGGCAGCTCCAGAAATAGAGCGTAAAATACTTTTTAGCGCCTGACGCATTTTAACAACAGCAGCATAAACACTATTCGGCTCGATATTGTCTAAAACTATATTGTCTAAAACTGGACTGTCAAAATTACCCGATGCGACTTCTCTGGTGAGTTGTAGTAGTTCTGAAGGTTCACTACCCAAATCTAAAAGTAATTGTTTGACTGATCGATAAACAATAATAGACAAAATAGCAGCTATGACGAGACAAAGTACTACTTGCCACTGTGCTGTAGACCAGAATCGCGCATTAACTTCATGAAAACCAATGCCTGTCCCAACAGCCCATTTCCATTTATCGCTAATTCTGACAATTGAAAGGACATCTTCTATGCTGCCGTCGGGCTTCTTTTTTGTCCAAGCATACTCTACAATCCCCGTTGGCTGTTTGCTGACTTCATTAAGAATAATGTTACCGACACTTTTACCGTTACCATCTTTAAATTCATGGAAGCTTGTACCGTGTAACTGTGGATCTAGTGGTGCGGCAATAAAGTTCATGTTCTCGTCGGCGACATAAACATACTCGCTTTTATGATAAATATTATTACGTAAAATATTGGTAGCAAGTGATTTGGCTTGTTTCTCACTTAAAACCCCGTTGGTTACGGCTTTTTCTAATTCTGATACGGTTGCGTAGGTGCTTGCGAGTAACTGATAAACTCTGGCTTTGTTATCTAAACTACTGGCTTGTCTGAGAGTAAATAATCCAACTAGCATCATTGCGAGTAGGGCAATCAGAGTTAAAGCAGTAATCACTCGGACTTTTATTTTTAGTGACATACGAGTCTCCAACTAATTGCTTACGGCAACCTCATTTATGTTTAGATTCACAGGTTTGAGTAAAATAGCGATTTTTTAACTATCATTCTTTAAATATAGTTCAATAATCACGCTTACAGCGTGATTTAGAGTCATTAAGCTAAGAATAGACAGCGTTGTCAAGTTATGCAATAGCTGACAATTTATTTGTAAGGTTTTCTGGTGAGAGGTTTGAGGTTAAATTATTGAGATAGTTAAGAAGTGGAAAAGGCAGTAAGTGGATCTAAAAGCTTGTTAAAACAAACGACTTGTTTTAAGTCGTTTGTTTTAGGGAAATAAGCTACTTTTTATGCGTTTCTTTGATAATAACCATTTCTTCAGTATCTGCGCCATTGCTCGAATGACTTTCGGAAATTTCCTTTTCAATGATAATAACTTGGTGTTTGCCAAACTTAACTTCTTTTTCGATTCCTGCACTTTTAAATGCATCACGAATAATTTGTTTTTGTTGAGTGGTTAAGTTGTCGAGATTAATTACTACATTGTCTTCTAGCTGAGTTTCAATTTCTTCTGCTAAATGAAGTTTTGCACCCAAATGACCATCAAAATTAGGAAGAGAAAGCGTTTTTCCGTTAACTAATAGAGATACTTCATTATTGGTCTTTGTTGCAGTGATGCTCTCGCCTGATTCTGTCGTGATAACTTTTGTTTCACCTTCGGTTAATTGAGGTAAAGAAAAGGCGTGAGAAACACCATTGACTTTTATTTCTACTTTGGGGGCGCTTTGTTCGTCATTTTCTATTTGTACAAAGTATTCTGAGACCTCATCATCGGCTAATAACACTTGATTGAAACTGAAAATGCCAGCTAATAATAAGCTAGCGAATAGATTTTTAAATTTAATTTTCTTCATTTATTTAGCTCCATAATTTAAAAGTTATGCTAATTGTTGCATAGAGTTAACTACTGCATATAGCCTAGAGCAATTGGTGTGCCAAAAATTTAGTTGTAATTTGTCGTTATTTTTAGCTCTTTTTTCAAATTGACTCTTAATATTTCCTCATATCAGGAAGTCTGTCCTTATTTCGAGTAATTAATGCTTTTTATTTTAAGAAACTGTTCAGTATGCCGCTAAATCGGTAGCACAGTCTTCAGGCTGTCCGGTTGTCCGACGTTCACGTCGGTTAAATGCCGATTTTGAGCCGACGTAAACGTCGGACAACCGGACAGCGTAAACGCTGTGCTACCAGTTGAAGGCCAAACTGAACAGTTACTTCATCTTAAAAAAAAATAAGGCCATAATGGTCACCTTTCCTTGATTTTGCGAAC
>JAUIHB010000176.1 GCA_030432465.1 Gammaproteobacteria bacterium | reverse complement strand
GAAAAGAGACACACACTAGTCAATATTATCAATCGTAACAAGCAACCAACTCAAATTGAAGAAATTGAAAAATCCCCCTTGTTAGTGATAGAAGATAATCCAGATACACAAGACTTGGTCAAACGAATCCTTAGCCAAAAATTTATCGTCGATTGTGCCAGCAATGGCGAAGCTGGGTTGGCTAAATGGCAAGAGAAAAAATACGCACTAATTTTACTCGATGTCATGTTACCTGGCATGTCAGGCAATCAAGTTTTGCAAAAAATCATGCAACAATCACCTCATCAATCCGTTGTAATCATGACAGCTAATCATACTATGGAGCTTGCAGAAGAGCTTATGCTTGCAGGTGCCGCAGACTTTGTCACCAAACCATTTAGAGCTTACGAGTTACGCCGAGTCTGTGAAAGCGCAGCCAGGCGTGAAGATTTTATGATAAGTAATGAACAGTTTGCTGCAAAAGTTGACTCACTTAACCAAAGCCGCCAAGAATACAAACGATTATCTGAAGCTCATCAACATTTACTCGATCAGTTAGGTAGTGTGGTTATTGAATTAAATAGCTTAGGTAATATCACTTTTCTTAATCAAGCTTGGGAGAAGCTGACGGGTTACTCCATTAGTGAATCATTACAACAACCATTTTTATCATTTACCGAAAAATCAGATGATTCACCCAATCATACTATCAATGAATTAAAAAAAGTTTTATCTGGCGATTTAAAATCACACTATTTTGAGTTTCGCTTTAATAATAAACAAGGAGAAGAAATCTGGGCTGAAGCAAGGTTCCAAATCTATGCAGATAGTCAAAAGAGAATCAGTAATATTTCTGGTACCATAGATAACGTGACAGCTCGAATTAAGGCTCAACGCGATCTCGAATATGTCGCAATGCATGATAGTTTGACGGGACTTTTTAATCGGCATTTTTTTGAAACGGAACTCAAGCAGTTTAGTGCTACAGCCTCTCGCGGTAATGGCCCGCATGCACTCCTGTATATAGACCTAGATCACTTTAAGATAATCAATGATACTTTAGGCCACCAGCAAGGCGACTCAGTATTAAAAACAGTAGCTACCCTACTTTATTCCCATTTACGGGAAACAGATATCTTTTGCCGTATTGGCGGAGATGAGTTTGCAATATTACTCCCTAATAGTAATCGTGAAAGTGCTCAAATGATTGCCCAAGGGTTGTGCAAATTACTCAATGACTTTCAGTGCAATGTGGCTAATCAGACCTTTAAAATTAATTGCTCTATCGGTATCGCAGAAATCACAGGTAAAGAAAAAGCATCAGGTGAATATATGAAACAAGCGGATATCGCTTTATATGTTGCCAAAAAACAGGGGAGAAACCTTGCCCATACTTATAGCGAAAGTGATGCTCACAGTAAAAACTTGCAAGCCAGTATGGAATGGTCACGTCGTTTGCACCAAGCTGTAGCTAAAGATAATCTAATTTTATATTTTCAACCTGTAATAAGAATAAGCGATCGAACAACCGCTTATTTTGAAGCATTAGTCAGACTAAACATAGATGACAGAATTATTCCGCCTGGTGAGTTCATTCCGGCTTTAGAGCGTGAAGGTGATATGAACCTGCTCGATCATCAGGTAATAAAAAAAGCAGTCAAATATCTTGCTGACTATCCCAAACTCAATAAAATTGCTATTAATCTATCAGCACAGGGCTTCAGTGATGAACGCTTGGTCCCTATGATAAAAAGAGCCATAGAAAAACATCAAGTCGATGCATCAAGAATAATATTTGAACTGACAGAGAGCGCTAGTCTTAGCAATATCACTGCCACCAGAAAAATTGTTTCTAAACTAAGAGAGCTGGGCTGTGAATTTTCGATAGATGATTTTGGAACCGGTTTTAGTACTTTTAATTACCTTAAACAACTTCCAGCAGAATCAGTAAAAATTGACGGTTCATTTATCATTGATATTATCAATAATCCCGTAGACAGGGCTTTAGTAAAAGCTATCTTAGAAGTTGCGACTGTACTCAATAAAAAAACGGTCGCAGAGTTTGTCGAAAATGAAGAAACATTAGAATTACTCCAAAGTATAGGTATTGCGCTAGCTCAAGGTTATCACTTAGGCAAACCCCAACCTATTGAACATTATTTTGGTTTGTTAGACAAACCATAACCCTCACGCTTAAATCAACATTTTTATTTAAGCGTGAACTACTACCAATAATTAAAAAAAATCGGCTACAAATTGTTCTACACTTATTCTAATAAGAATTACAATAATAAGAATAAGCGTATTAACAGGAGTGCAGCATGCGGTCGACACTCAAGCTCAGCCAACTCTCACAAAGTAATATAAAGAATCAAGCTCCTCGTCAATGGGACAATGCAGACCTGATTGTACGTTATTTAACATTAATTGGTGTTGAATACATTTTTGGCGTGCCAGGTGGAGCTATTGAGCCCCTTTACAATGCTATTGCTCGTCAACCAGATAACGCGCTAAAAATTATCGTTGCCAGACATGAGGCTGGCGCAGCATTCATGGCTGAGGGCTATACCTTGGAAACAGGTAAACTTGGTGTATGCTGTGCAACAACAGGCCCGGGTGCCACCAATTTACTCACAGGTGTGGCCTCTGCCTACGCAGACAATGTACCGATGCTAGTAATCACCGCACAAACACCTTTGCCCAAATTTGGCCGTAATGCATTACAGGAATCCTCCTGTACGGCTATTGATACCGTTGGTATTTTTCGTCACTGTACCCGTTATAACACGCTTATTTCTCATACAGAGCAACTCGTCACAAAACTGGGGGCTGCTATTACAGCAGCTTTTAGGGTGCCCGCAGGCCCAGCACATATCAGCATACCTTCAGATATCCTACGTCAAGGTTCCGAGCGTAAGGAAATCAACCAAGTTGGCAAGCTTATTCATAACTTTAAACTAACAGATAACGAAGCTGTAGAAGAATTAATCAGCATGATTTCGGAAGCTAAGCGCGTTGCATTATTTTTAGGGAAAGGCTGCGGTCAAGCAATAGAACCCATCATGGAGTTTGCCGAATTAACTCGGGCTCCTATTATGACAGGCCCAGATGGAAAACGCTGGATAAACGGTTTTCACCCACTCTATCGTGGAGTATTTGGATTTGCAGGCCACCAAAGCGCTCAGCAAACGATGCAAGATGAAACAATAGATCTGTTAATTGCAATTGGCACACCTATCACTGAACTAGGGACTGGCGGATGGCAATCTCATCTACTAAGTGAGCGCATGGTTCATGTTGACTCTAGCATTGAACATTTTTCCCGCTCACCAATGGCTCGTTTGCATGTCTGTGGTGATATCAGCTCAGTCTTCAAACAAATTAATATCAATGTCAGACTTGGGCTAAAATGGGGACGCAAATGGGATGAGACAGATCCCGTCAAACAAAACTACTTAACTCAACAAGTCCCCAGTAATGATCACGGCTACCAAATTCGGTTAGATAATAAAGAAGCTTGTTACAGTGATGATATTCCTTTAAAACCCCAGCGAGTCGCGACCAATTTCGCAAGAAACATTCCATCAAATTTTCGTCTGCATATCGATGCAGGAAATGCCTGGGCTTGGTTTACACACTATTTTCATCGCTCTAGCGCCAAAGGCCACTATCATATAGCCATGGGTTTCGGCTCTATGGGGTGGGCTATCGGTGCCGCAATCGGTAATTGCTTAGGAAGTAAAGAGCCATCAATCTGCATAACTGGAGACGGAAGCTACTTAATGTCCGGTCAGGAAATTACTGTCGCCTTACAACATAAACTCCCTGTGATTTATGTTGTGTTAAATGATAGTGAACTTGGTATGGTTAAACACGGACAAGAACTAGGTGGCGCTGAAAAAATAGGTTTTCAATTACCTAAAATAAATTTTGCAAAAATAGCACAAGCAATGAGTATTGAAGGTATTACTATTTATACTCCAGAACAACTGGATGCTATAGATTGGAACAGGCTCGGAGAAAAAAGCGCACCAACATTATTAGATATTTTAATCGATCCAAAGGAAGTACCTCCAATGGGACAGCGGGTAAAAGGCTTAGCTGCTCAATCAATGACACCGGGAGGATAAAACATGAGCCAAAACAAACAGCTTTATCAAACAAAGATATGGTTTGAGGAGCCAGAAGATAACAATCCATTTTCAGCTAAAAATAGCTATGTGCACGGTTATAATCTTTATGAAGATGTACTGCCTAACTCCAGTTGGAGTGAATATATTTATTTACTATTTAAATCTGAGTTACCATCTCCCCAGCAAAGCCAATTACTTGAAAAAATTGCTATTAGTATTGCAAATCCAGGTTTAAGAGATAATAGCATTAGAGCTGCAATGAATGCTGGTGTCGGCGGATCTACTGCCGCTTCTAGCTTAATATCAGCACTTGGTGTTGGTGCAGGGCAATATGCTGGAGCTCAAGAAATTTATAGATTAGTTAGCCACTGGCAAGACGCAAAACAAAACTTACCTGCCTGGAAAGACTTTACTCAAAACCCTAATCAAAAATTTCAGCGAGTAGAGCTATGGGATCCTATTGAACATCCACCAGGTTTTGAACCTAACGCTAGCTCTTGCTGTAAAACTGTCATCGATGCTTTAACTTTTTTAAGTTCTATATCCCCCAACGGAAATTTACGATGGCTTGAAAAAAATCGTAAACAACTTGAAAAATATGCCAAGTATCCGCTAAGTATGTCTGGAGTTATCGCTACAGCTTTATATGATCTAGGTTTTACCTCCAAGGAATCTGAAATGTTATTTTTAATTTTACGTCTACCTGGAGCAGCAGTACATGCATTAGAACAAGAAAAATTTGGTTGGAAAGCTTTTCCCTTTTTCGGTAATGAAACAATTTTAACCGACGATCCAAAAAATAAAAATTTAACTTAAACAAATTAAATATGAGCCTTAAAACCTTATTTCAACATGAAGATAAAATTATTACTCGTATGGGTAAGGCCTTCCTGAGTGAACGTGTAGTATATCGAGGAAAAGATTTACACCAGGACTTACAACACATGTCATGGTTTGAACTATTTATATTTGGAATAACTGGTCGTCAATTTAATGAAGCTCAAATGAAAGTTCTTAATTTTATGTGGATTAGCACCAGCTATCCTGATAAATCAATTTGGCCAAATAATATCGCAGCACTCGCAGCCTCTTCACGTAGTACTCCTATTTTAGCATTAAGTTCAGGACTTGCAGTGTTTGAAGCTTCAATTTATGCAGGGAAACCACTTAAAGTTTGTATTGATACCTTTTATCGAGCAGACAAATGGCTTCAAAATAATCCAAACTTAAATACTTTTTTAAAAAATGAAATTAAACAACATAAAATCATTTATGGCTATGGACGTCCACTCACAAGTAAAGATGAGAGAATTCCACATTTAATACGGTTTGCCGACGAGCAAGGTTTGGGTGAAGGGCATTTTCTAAAGCTGGCATTAAAAATAGCCAAACAAATGAAACAACTCAAAGGGCTTGAAATGAATGTTGTCGCTATTTATGCCGCGCTTGGTGCAGACTTAGGTTTTAGTGCAAAAGAGTTTCATCTTTTTATGACTCCTGCAGCATTCGCAGGCATGCCACCTTGCTATATTGAAGCAAAAGAAAATCCTGAAGGTGCCTTTTTACCAATTAGGTGTGATCGAATAAAGTATATTGGTAAACCAAAAAGAAAGTGGAAAATATCTTAAAATTAAGCCTAACAATAAAAAACAGCTTCAACTAAATAATTATTTAAAATGATGTACTTAATCTAACATAAAAAGCATCACCAGCCTGAGGTAAATCATAAGGAATATTGATTTGTCCCAACGTTGTGTTCGCAGAACTAGGCTCTCTTACATCTTCGCCTAATAAATTATTTGCAATAAATTCCAAGTTGATTTCAGAGGCAGGGAATTGATAATTAGCAACAAAGTCAACTGAACTATACCCATTTAAATTTTGACGTAAATCTCCAGGTACTCTTTCACGCTCTCCAACATGACTAACTTGTGTACTAACGTGCCAACTATCATTTACTTTCCAATCAGCTTTTAAATATGCTTGCCATGCAGGATACTCACCTACAGGCTGTTTCACTAAGTCATCAACCGCTTTGACATAAGCCAAGTTCGTTAAAATGTTGAAGTTTTCTAAAACAGCATATTTTAAATTTGCCTCAAATCCTTTTCCACTCCGCCGACCTAAATTCTGAGCAGTGGCAGTTACTCCATTATTATCAGTTACAAATGTGATAAAGTCTTCAATGCTGTAATGATATAAATTAAAATCAAAATTTAATTCTGTTGAATAAACAAAATTAAAGGCAAGTTCATACGTATCAATAGTTTCAGGTTTTAAATTAGGGTTTCCAAGTGCAATAGGATTATTTATTACAATAAGTTCAGCAAAAGCTGGGGCTCTAAACGCTCGACCATATAATAATTTAGATGTAAGTTTACGACTTGTAGACCAAACTAAAGCCGCTCTAGGGTTAAACGTTGAGCCAAAATCAGTATAATCATCAAACCGTCCACCAGCGGTTAATTCCCAGTCAGGATAAATTTGCGATACTGATTGAAAATAAAAAAAATGGCTTTCTCTGTCCGCTTCAGGCATAAAAACCTCCACAGTATCAGATACATCTTCAATGCCATTTGGCCTCGGCGTTAAATCTGAAAAAAAGTTTTTTTGCTCAACCACTTTATATAAATTTTGTCTTTCATAACCTAGTCCAAAGCTAAGCTGACTTTTATCAAAACGAGAATAATTAAAGTTAACTTCCGCTTTCGTTGTTTCTTCTTCCCACTCTGGGTTACCAATAAGGCCATTGGGGAAAGCACCGAAAAAGGCACCTTCGGGGTACAGTAAAAAATCCTCATCAACTTCTTGACTAGATCCATAATAACTTAATGTTGTTGCAACACTTAAATATTCACTTATTGGTTTTTCCGTCTGACTCATTTTTATAATTTGTTTATAGTGACTTGTATTACCATTATTATCTAATGCTTCTGCAGCGCCATTACCAGTACCAACATCACTTCTCTTTAACACACCAAAGTCAATTGAAAAGTTCTCATTATTCCCTGAAACCCATAAATCTAACGACTTAAAATGCATAGCTACATATCCTGGAGCTTGAGAAGCCGATGGAATATTAAACTCAGATCCGGCAATATCAATAGCCGTTTGTGAGTCGGCTTTTATCACTCCGTCAAAACCATCTGACTCCAAATACTCCAAATTAGAAGCGACAGTCCAGCCTTTGATTTTTATCTGATTGTTTGCCCATAAATTAATAGTATTAAAACTACCAACCATGGCCCCGAAATCCTGACGGCTGATATTCGCATCTTTTTTAGTAATAATATTTATAACCCCAGAAAAAGCATCAGCACCATACAGAGCTGAACCAGGCCCACGAATTATTTCAATTCTTTCGATTGAGTGAATTGGAAACTCTCCCCAAACAACATGATTATCACCACGAACAGAGCTTTTTGTTGATACTCCATTAATCATCATTAAAGTTTGCGGATTAAAAGTTGACGTTATTCCTCGAAACCAAAACTCTGGCGCCATTAATTGCCCACTTCTAGAAACATGTAAACCAGGAACAGTATCCAAAACTTGCGCTAAATTTCTAGCTCCCATACTTTTTATATCATCGGCAGTAATTACCGAAGCAACAGCTGGTGCTTTTGAAATTGATTTTTTACTACCAGTAGCAATGCTGACAAACTCCTCATCACCATAAAAGTCAGCTAAACTGTCCCCATACTCATCATTATACTCAGCACTTGCTGTATGAAAACAAAGGGATAAACAAACCAAAAGACCAATATTCGCTTTTTTTAAGTAAAAATTCATCTTGTATACCCTTTTGTTATTATAAGGCTTATATTGGCCTGTTTATTATAAATAATAAATATTAATTCTAGTTCAAATCAAAACGTTCACAAGCATCAATTTATGCCGCTTTATTTAGCTTTAATTTTTTGACAAAGGAATTATAACTGTAAATGTGGTTCCTAAATTCAACTCACTTTCTATCGAAATTTTACCTTTCATTAAATCTACGAAATTTTTTGTAATCGCCATACCAAGACCCGTACCCTCAAACTTTCTAGTTTGAGAACCATCTACTTGAGTAAACTCATCAAAAATATAATTTAATTGCTCTTTTGAAATACCTATTCCTGTATCTTTTACCGAAAAGCTCAAACTATTTGAATTACTTGAAACCGTAAATATTATTTTTCCATTGTAAGTAAACTTGCAAGCATTAC
>JAUIHB010000175.1 GCA_030432465.1 Gammaproteobacteria bacterium | reverse complement strand
CAGGATCTTCACATCGATCTCATCACCCATCTGGATGATCTCAGAAGGATGCTTAACACGCTTCCAAGCCATATCAGTAATGTGAAGTAACCCATCTACTCCGCCTAGATCAACAAATGCGCCATAGTCAGTCAGGTTTTTAACAATACCTTTAACCTGTGCGCCTTCTTCTAAGCGAGCTAATAGCTCTTCTCTTTCAGCTGAACTTTCAGCTTCAATGACACTGCGACGTGAAACAACAACGTTATTACGTTTTTGATCGAGTTTGATAACTTTGAATTCTAAGTCTTTGCCTTCAAGATGAGTAGTATCGCGGATTGGGCGAACATCAACTAAAGAACCCGGCAAGAAAGCTCTCACATTCTTAACTTCTACGGTGAATCCACCTTTAACTTTACCAGTAATCATACCGATAACAGTTTCATTAGCTTCACAGGCTTTTTCAAGTTCCAACCAAGTTTCAAAGCGTTTTGCTTTTTCACGAGATAACTGAGTTGCACCGTATCCGTCTTCAATTGCATCTAAAGCAACATCGATTTCATCACCGACATTAACTTCAACTTCACCTTGCTCGTTCAAAAATTGAGATAATGGAATAACGCCTTCAGATTTTAAACCCGCGTTAACAACAACTGTTTCATTATCAATTGCTACCACAGTACCTTTAACAATAGCACCAGGGCGCATTTCAAGTTCATTCAAACTTTGTTCAAATAGTTCTGCGAAATTTTCGCTCATCTTAATTACCTAAAATCGCGTAAATATCAAAATTTACACTTAGTTTCAAACTCCGAATAACATCCAATTAGTTCGGGATTATTAATAAAAGGTTCACTAATCCTTTAGCAATCCAAAAAATCATTCAACTTTCACTCTTTCATAAGTGAAAGCTATTGTCTGTTTGCAGGAATTCAATTTATATCTGAAGTCCAATATCAAAAACCCTAGATATTGGTAAAGCCGAACAGCTAATCTAGAGGTAGTTCTGATAAGCTTTTTGAAGCAAATTCAAGCACTTGGCTTAACACTTCATCGATAGTCAAATCAGAGCTATCAACGAAAAAAGCGCCCTCCGCAGGAACCAATGGTGCCACGGGGCGCGTCTGGTCACGCTCATCGCGTGCTTTGATGCTGTCTAAAAGCGCGCGCATATTAGCACTTACACCTTTACTTTTCAACTGTTTATAACGACGTTCAGCCCGACACTCAGCACTTGCAGTCAAAAAAATTTTCACCGGTGCTTCTGGAAAAACAATGGTTCCCATATCTCGGCCATCCGCAATTAAACCTGGCTCTTGATAAAAACTCCTTTGTCGCTCAAGTAAAGCTTCTCGTACAGAAGGAATAGCTGCGACTTGAGAGGCTAACTGACCTGCTTCATCAGTTCGAATAAACGGGGCAAGATTTTCTCCTTCCAAAATTGGCTCTACTTCGCAGTTGCTAGCACTCCAAACAAATTTGACATCCATTTTACGCGCAAAACTAGCAATTTTTTCATGCGCTTCAATAGCAATATCATGCCGTTTGACTGCTAAGCCAAGCACTCGATAGAGAGCTCCGCTATCTAAAAGTTCCCAACCAAGTTTCTCTGCAAGTTTCTGACAAACAGTTCCTTTACCTGAACCTGAAGGGCCATCAACAGTTATAATATTTTTCACAAAAGAGCTCTAAAATTAAATAAAATGGTTTAGTTCAGCAATCTAACCAAACTGCTTTTTAAAACTCAACATAAAATCAGTCAGTGCATTAACACCTTCGATAGTCATTGAGTTATAAAGACTTGCTCTCATACCACCAACGCTACGATGACCTTTTAATCCCATCAAACGAGATTTTTTCGCTTCAGTTAGAAACAGTTCATCAAGTTTTGGATCTTTTAATATAAAAGGAATATTCATTCTTGAGCGGTTAGCAACAGCAACTGGATTTGCGTAAAAGTCATCTTCATCGATACAAGCATAAAGCTTTTCTGCTTTCAAAATTGCCTGTTTTTCTATTTCAGCAACCCCACCTTGCGATTTTAACCACTGAAAAACTAAACTTGCTAAATACCATGTGTAGGTAGGTGGTGTATTTAGCATCGAACCATTTTTAGTTTGAACTTGGTAGTTATAAATATTAGGTACAGAAGAAAAATCCATTTTATCAAATAGTGCTTTTTTAATAATCACTATAGTCATACCCGCAGGCCCAATATTTTTTTGAGCTCCAGCATAAATCATATCAAAACCATCAATACCGATAACTTCTGACAAAATGCAAGAAGACATATCTGCAATAATAGGAGCTTCACTCTCAACTGGTTGAGCGAACCTAAGTCCTTCTATAGTTTCATTTGGCGTATAATGGGTATAAACCGCATTTTCTGCCCGTTGCCAATCACTTTGTGGCAATAACATCTGTAAGCCATCAGTATCTTTTGACAACACATCGATAGATTTTACACCACCAAATCGAGCAGCTTCTTTGGCAGCCTTACTCGACCACATACCATTGCAAACATATTCAGCTGTTGTGCTTTTTTGTAGTAATGTCATTGGAATGTTGGAGAACTGATGTGAAGCACCACCATGTAAAAACAACACTGCATATTCATCACTAATATTTAATAACTCACGTAAATCACTTTCAGCCTGTGTCGCAAGGACTTGATACTCAGCAGAACGATGACTAATTTCCATGACAGAAATTCCAAGTCCTTGCCAATCTAAAAACTCAGCATGAGCTTTCTTCATTACTTCAACAGGTAATGCCGCTGGACCAGCACAAAAATTAAAAGTTGTTTCAGTCATTGTCTTTTTCTTCACCAGAATCTTCATCTATATCGTTAGATTCAACTTTTGGCTCATCGGACTTTGCGTCATTTGAGTCACTTACATCTATCGCAACACTCTCTTGTGAACTATCTGTTTCTGTAGGATTTTCTGACTCTTCATCACTTTCAAGTTCATCAATTCTTTGTAAACCAACTAAGGTTTCATCTTCTTGTAAACGAATTAGCCGAACCCCTTGAGTATTTCTACCCATAATTCGAATCTCATTAACCCGAGTTCTGACAAGTGTTCCACCTTTACTAATAAGCATGATTTCATCGCCATCTTTTACCCGCACAGCGCTGATAGCTTTACCGTTTCTTTCGCTCGAAGTAATAGAAATAACACCTTGACCACCCCGACCTCTTAGCGGGTGCTCATTCATATCGGTACGTTTCCCATAACCATTTTCGGTTACAGTTAATATTTGACTATCTTCATCAGCACGTACCAAAGCAATTACTTTTTGTTCTTCAGCAATACGCATACCCCGCACACCTCGTGCGGTACGTCCCATTTCTCGAACGTTTTCTTCATGGAAGCGAATAACCTTTCCTGCATCACTAAATAACATTAAATGATCTTCACCATCGGTTATCACAGTACCAATCAACTCATCTTTGTCATCCAGTCGAAGTGCGATGATTCCATTAGAGCGAGGGCGTGAAAATTGCTCTAAAGAAGTCTTTTTAACGGTACCATTTGCCGTCGCCATGAAAACATAACGATTCGGATCATATTCTTTAACCTGCAATATACTTGTGATTCGCTCACCTTCATCTAGAGGTAAAATATTAACGATCGGTTTACCACGAGAGCCTCGGCTTGCTAACGGTAATTCAAATGTTCTCAACCAATAAACTTTACCGCTACTGGAAAAACATAAAATTGTCGCATGTGTAGAAACAACTAATAGTTTCGCAATAAAATCTTCATCTTTCATTTTCGTCGCTGATTTCCCTTTCCCACCACGACGTTGTGCTTCATAAGATGATAATGGTTGATATTTCACATACCCTTCATGTGATAGCGTAACAACAACATCTTCTTCTGGAATTAAGTCTTCGATTAATAAATCAGCTGAGCTATTTGTAATTTCTGTACGGCGCTCATCACCAAACATTTCTTTAACTTCAACCAGCTCTTCTCGGATAACTTCCATTAACCTTTCCGTACTAGCCAGAATAGCTAATAATTCCGCAATTAAAGCAATTAAATCTTTATAATCATTAATGATTTTTTCATGTTCAAGACCGGTTAGTTTATGCAATCTCAAATCAAGAATAGCTTGCGCCTGAGCTGGTGATAAATGATACAAGTTATCAACCATTCCAAACTGCGGCTCTAAGTCATCAGGTCTACAGGCATCAGCTCCGGCACTGTCGAGCATACTTAACACTTCACCAGCAGCCCAGCCTTTTGCCATCAACTTCTCTTTAGCTTCAGCAGGACTAGCCGCTTTTTTAATTAACTCAATAATCTCGTCAATATTTGCTAATGCTAACGCTAAACCTTCCAAAACATGGGCTTTTTCACGAGCCTTTCGCAAATCAAATATAGTTCTACGAGTAACAACTTCCCGACGATGGCGAATAAAAGCTTCGATCATCTCTTTTAAGTTGAAAAGCTTCGGTTGGTTATTTTCTAACGCAACCATATTAATACCAAACACCGTTTGCATTTGAGATTGAGAGTACAAGTTATTCATAATGACTTCGGCATTTTCTCCACGCCTTAGCTCAATCACCATTCTCATACCGTCTTTATCAGACTCATCTCTCAAGCCTGTTATGCCGTCAATTTTTTTATCTTTGACTAACTCAGCAATTTTTTCGATTAAACGTGCTTTATTTACTTGATAAGGTAACTCAGTAACGACAATACTTTCTTTGCCATTCTTATCATCAACTTCAATGTGGTGACGTGCTCGAATATAAATCCTTCCACGCCCAGTAGTATATGCTTGAACAATACCCGCTCGACCATTAATAATACCTTGGGTGGGGAAATCTGGGCCTGGGATGTGTTCCATTAAACCTGCAACATCAATTTCAGGATCGTCCATAGTAGCTAAACAGGCATCAATAACTTCATTCAGATTATGTGGTGCAATATTAGTTGCCATACCAACTGCGATACCCGCTGATCCATTTATTAATAAATTAGGGACGCGTGTGGGTAATACAGTAGGCTCAGACTCGCTACCATCGTAGTTTTCAGCCCAATCTACCGTTTCTTTATCAAGATCAGATAATAAATGATGTGCCAGTTTATCCATGCGAACTTCGGTGTAACGCATTGCGGCTGGTGAATCTCCATCAACCGAACCAAAGTTACCTTGACCATCAACCAACATATAACGCAAAGAAAAAGGCTGTGCCATACGTACAATCGTATCGTAAACAGCAGTATCACCGTGAGGATGGTATTTACCAATAACATCCCCGACAACACGAGCAGATTTTTTATACGGTTTATTATGGTCATTTCCTAGTTCATTCATCGCGTATAAAACACGTCTGTGAACAGGCTTTAAACCGTCTCTAACATCAGGCAATGCACGACCGACTATAACGCTCATCGCATAGTCGAGATAGGATACTTTCAGTTCATCTTCAATATTAATTGGAAGGACTTCTTTTGCAAACTCACCCATAAACGTTCAAAGTTCCTTAAGTTATTGATTCTTAGATTATTTTTGACACCAGCAACACACCAAATATGCACTCCAAAAGTACTTATTTGAGTTGACTCACCATTCAGCCATAAAGCCGCTAATTATAACATAAAAGTTTTCAGTGGTGCGCATAAAATTAACATTAGAGAAAAAGAACCTGAGGGTTTACAGAGGAAAGTGTGTAGCTAAAACTTTATATCGGAAGATGAAGGAAAAAGCACTGATTATCAGTGCTTAATATTAAATTGAAGACTTGTAAATCACAACTTGATTACGGCCTCTTCTCTTGGCAAGATACATCGACTCATCAGCATGAGCTAAAATATCCTTGAGTAAATAACCACTATTATTTGTGTCAGAAACACCAAAACTAGCACTAACATCTATTTTTACGCCAGAATCACTTAAATTTATTCGAGTCAGGCTTTCTCGGCATTGCTCTGCGATATTTATCGCCTTTTCAATTTCACAGCCGGGTAATAAAATAGCGAACTCTTCACCCCCTATCCGCCCAAAAACATCAACTTTTCGGATCACCGTTTTACAAGCATCAGCACTGGCTTTAAGAACTTTATCCCCCATAGCATGACCATATGAATCATTTATCTTTTTAAAGTGATCTAAGTCAAATAGAATCATGCTTGCAGCTCTATTCGTTTTAGCAAAATAGTTTAATACAGTCTCAGCGCTTTTAGTAAAAAATGCTCGGTTACTTATTCCAGTTAGGCCGTCAAACTCTGCTAAATATTTCAATTTTTGCTGAGAACGCTTAACATAAAACGTCCACAAAATAAGTATAGAGACAGAAATGCCTAATAAAATGATAATCCAGCGATTAAGTGACGCAGTTTCAGATGACAGCTCTTTTTCTAACTGCAAAATCTGATTCTGTTTGTTGAGTAACTGGATCTGGTTATCTTTTTCTCGTGACAAATGCTTAGCTGATTCAATTGCAAGTTGCTTGGCTTTTATATCTTCGAATAAAAATTCTTTGTACTCTATATATTTATTTTGATATTCAAAAGCAGCATCAAAATTATTAGTTTTTTTAGCAATTAACGACAGTAATTTGTAATTACTTAATAGTGGCTTTAAATACTCACTGCTCCCCTGAATATTAATAACCGCTAACGCAAATTTTTCTGCTAACTCATAATTTTCCTTATGAAAATAGGCCTCAGCTAATAACCTGTCCGTTTCAATTCTCAATAAGCGATAGTTAGATGCTTGAATTTCTGTATAATGCTCTTCCAAAAGAGCAATAACTTTTTCCCACTGCTCTTCAACAGAATAATAAGATGCTAAATAACTCCTTAAAATATTGACTAAAACGCTTTCATTAACATCTAAACAAGCTTTTATTGCCTTGTCGATATCCTCTTCTAGAAGTTTAAACTCCTGAGTCGCCAAGTCTGCTTTAAGCTTAACATTATATGTTAAACATAAATTCCTACCGCTAACCTGTTCAGTAAACAACCGATTAACATAGGTTTGAGTCATATCGTACTGTTCAAGTTCGTTATAAAAAACGGACGCAACAATGAGTCCTTGGTGACGTACACTCAAATCGGAAACAGACTCATTCAATTTCGAAATATTTTCTAAATAACGGTAACCATTTAACCAATCTCTTCTCAGAGCAAATAAGTTAACCAAGGAAAAGCTTGTTTTAAACCTTAATTCTGCATCTTGACTATTTTCAGCGACATGTTGGTAAATACTGATAGCTTTCGTTATATCGCCACTGTAAGCAGCACGATAGCCCGTTAGATAAAGATAATAATATTTTTCATAGATTCCCAGACTATCAAATTCTGGCTCTATTTCACTGAGTATTTGAGAAAACTTTTGACTATCAGATGATTTGAGTTCGTCAGCATGATGCAATGTCTCAAGAGTACTTGCCTTTAACTGGAAAGATAATAGAAAAAACAACATACCTATCAAAGAGATAGGTTTGTTTATGATAGACATCAGCATTTTTAAATTTTATTCTTTTAATTCATAAAGTTAAGCAATTTTGTTTATCGCTTTTGTTTCTTCTTCAGTTTCTTCTGAGTTATCAGATTCACTATCTTCATCATCGTCTTTGGCTGGTACTAATAAGCAAACAATTTTAGAGCGCGCATCTAACATCATTTTAAGTGCACTTTCATCACCATTAATTAAAGCTTGTTTCAACTCAGGGTCAAAATCATCATTCTGGAATAATGTTTCAAAATCAACTCGATCAAGTTTTAAATTAGCATTTTTGCCCATTTCTTCGATGAAACTAAGAACTTTATTCATTTTTTATTTTCTCCTTTTAGACAAGATTCACAATAATACAAGAAAAACTAACAATAACAATAAATTATATTAAATATTTTCAAGCTTTCTAGAAATAACCTGATTCAATTTTAAGGACTTACTCGGCGGAATAACTAAAGTTGAATAATCTTTCAGCTCAACCTCCGGTAAAGCAGAAATTGGTATTCTTTGTGCTTTAAAAGACTTGAAAGGTAAAGTAGCAGCTTCATAAATAATTACTTCATGCTCCTCTGGGTAATAGCTATATAAAACGTCTAACAATATTTGTCTCGCTGCTTTACCTGTTACATTAATCCCATAACTCAAATCACCAACAACACCTATTTGCCAAAGAATCAGATAGGCACTCGTATCAATTACTCGCTCATATAGCATAAATTGAGTCGCTTCATATTGCTGCCAGCCAACTTTACCGGGATCTAACCCTAGATCAGATATCAAACAATCCTCCGCTGAAATACCCGGCTCCATTATCGCCTTACAACCTATTGCCTTTGCTTCCTCAATCATTTTATGTGGGACATAAGCAAAAACACCAGGATGTCCGTAAAAAATTGCACAAACCTGCTTACCT
>JAUIHB010000174.1 GCA_030432465.1 Gammaproteobacteria bacterium | reverse complement strand
TTGCTTTTTTAGCTTTGTTTATCGCAGCACCATAAATGGGACGTTCTTCAGCAGGTAAGCCACCAAGAGATTTTAACTCTAACGTCAACTCACCTTTTTTTCCCAAAAACCCAACTTTAACCTGCTCTAGTTGTTGTATGTTTTCAGCCTCTTTTGCAGCCTTTAAGCCTCGTTCAAGAAGCTCATCAATCTTATTCGACATGTAGTTTTTCCGAATTTATTTCAACTTTCAAATGATTAATCGGCTTACCAATTATTTAAATCAATATGCCAAATACTTTTACTTTAATTTCACTTTATTTGAAAATAACTTTGAAAACTAAAAGAAAAATATTTTATTGTTAATCGAACCATTAAACTGACTTATTTTTTTGCAATAAGTTGCACAACTTCAAGCCATAAAAAAAGGGAAGGAGCTAAGCCCTTCCCTTTCACTGACTATAAAATTAGCTTATCAAAGAAAACTTCAAATAAACTAAAGTCAATAATTGCTTAAGCAAGAGCGGCTTTCGCTTTTTCGACTAAAGCAGCAAAAGCAGCTTTATCAAAAACAGCGATGTCAGCCAAAATTTTACGATCAATAGCAATAGATGCTTTTTTCAGACCATTAATAAATTGGCTATACGATAAACCACTGACTCGAGCTTCAGCATTGATTCGTTGGATCCACAAGGCGCGGAACTGACGTTTACGCTGACGGCGGTCACGGTAAGCATATTGTGCAGCTTTAGTTACAGCTTGCTTGGCAACACGATAAACTCGGCTACGAGCACCATAATAACCTTTGGCCGCTTTTAATACTTTTTTGTGACGCTTATGGGCTGTTACACCACGTTTTACTCTTGGCATCTTTTACTCTCCCATTCTTACGCGTAAGGAAGCTGACGATTCAGCTGTTCAACATCTGCAGGCGCAACCATTTCCATACCACGTAAATGACGCTTCCGCTTAGTGCTTTTCTTAGTAAGAATGTGGCGACGATGCGATTGAGCATGCTTGAAACCACCTTTTCCGGTTTTCTTGAAACGCTTTGCAGCGCCACTATCGGATTTAATTTTTGGCATTGCTATTTACTCCAATTATCATCTGCAGGTCGTATTTTGAAAATAAATCAACTGAATAGACAGTTCTCTATTTGCTATACCGTTTGTTACCTAACAGAGCTTAAAACAAAGAAGGCATAACCTTCTCACCAGACCTTGTGGGGTTGCCAAAAACCTCACATGGCCAAATAGCGGCAAACAGCCTACTATTTTTTCTTTTTAGGGGCAATCACCATCATCATTTGACGCCCTTCTAATTTTGGTCGCGACTCAACTTCCCCAAACTCAGCTAAATCTTTTTCAACTCGCTTCATCAGTTCCATTCCAAGCTCTTTATGCGCCATTTCCCGACCTCGGAAGCGAACCGTGATTTTAGTTTTGTCACCATCATCCAAAAACTCTTGGAGTTTTCTTAGCTTGACATTGTAATCACCAATATCGGTTCCAGGTCTAAACTTAATTTCTTTCACATGAACAATAGTTTGTTTCTTTTTCGCAGCAGCCTTAGCTTTTTTCTGCTCAAAAACATATTTACCATAGTCCATAATTTTACACACTGGCGGCTCAGCACCAGGCGAAATTTCAACCAAATCCAATTGGGCATCATCAGCGGTTTGTTGTGCTTCTTTATAAGAAACAACCCCTATCGCCTCTCCTTCAGACCCAATTAATCGCACCTGTGGTGCAGATATTTCTTCGTTAATATTTGCGCGTTGCTCTTTTTGGCCCGCTTTTGGTCTTGGTCTTTTAATGTTTACTATCCTCTAGTTAGTTAAAAAACAAATAGTTAGTTTACCTGTCAACTATTAAACATAGTCTAAATATCTAAGTAATTCCGTAATTTATATTACTCTTGATATCGACTTTTTGCAGAAATACTATCACTTAACAGCGAAGTAAACGCTTCAAGAGATAAACTACCTAAATCTTTTCCAGCTCGAGTTCTCACTGACAGAGTCTCTGTCTCGATTTCTTTATCACCAGCCACTAATAAAAATGGAACTCGTTGTAAAGTGTGCTGGCGAATTTTAAAGCCGATCTTCTCGTTTCTCAAGTCCTGATTGACTCTAAAGCCTTGAGAATTCAAATATTTTGCACATTTTGCCACATATTCGGCCTGTTTATCAGTAATATTCATAATTACCGCTTGATTGGGTGATAACCAAGGCGGAAACTTCCCTGCATATTCTTCAATTAAAATACCAATAAAGCGCTCCAACGATCCTAAAATAGCACGATGGATCATGACAGGTGTTTTTTTACTGCCGTCTTCATCGACATATTCAGCCCCAAGTCGACCCGGCATAGAAAAGTCGAGTTGAACAGTACCACACTGCCACACTCGATCAAGACAATCTCTCAGAGAAAATTCAATTTTAGGTCCATAAAATGCGCCTTCACCAGGCTGAAGTTCAAATTCTATGTCTTTAGATTTGAGCGCATCTTCAAGAGCTTGCTCTGCTTGATCCCAAACTTCATCAGAACCAACACGCTTTTCAGGACGAGTAGAAAGCTTTATCTCAATATTTTCAAACCCAAAGTCTGCATAAACCTGATAAATCACATCTATCAGTCCAGCGACTTCATCCTGAATTTGAGATTCAGTGCAAAAAATATGTGCATCATCCTGAGTGAAGGCTCGTACGCGCATCAATCCGTGGAGTGCACCAGAGGGCTCATTACGATGACACGAACCAAACTCCGCCATTCTTAGCGGCAAATCTCGATAAGACTTTAGACCTTGGTTAAAAATTTGAATATGACCTGGGCAATTCATCGGTTTTACAGCATAAGTTCTGTTTTCCGATTCAGTAGTAAACATTCCGTCGTGATACTTATCCCAGTGCCCTGATTTTTCCCACAAACTGCGATCCATGATTTGTGGTGCTTTCACTTCTTGATAACTTGTATTTTTAAGAACTTGGCGAATATAAGCTTCTAATTCTTTAAAAATTGTCCAACCATCATGGTGCCAAAACACCATTCCTGGCGCATCATCCTGAAAGTGAAATAGCTCTAGTGATTTACCAATTTTTCGATGATCGCGTTTTTCCGCTTCTTCTAAACGGTGTAAATACTTCTTTAGCTCTTTTTTATTTGTCCAAGCTGTTCCATAAATGCGTTGTAACATTTCATTGTTAGAATCGCCTCGCCAATAAGCACCAGCCAGCTTCATCAATTTGAATGCCTTAATTTTTCCTGTACTAGGAACGTGAGGACCACGGCATAGATCAATAAAGTCACCTTGACGGTACAATGAAATCACTTGCCCTTCAGGAATACTCGAAATAATCTCAGCTTTATACTCTTCACCCATATCACGGAAAAACTTGATCGCATCTTCACGTAACATCGTAGTTCTTTCGACGGGCAAGTCATGTTTGGCAATTTCTTCCATTTTTGCTTCAATCGCAATTAAATCATCAGGTGTGAATGGTCTTGAAAATGCAAAATCATAATAAAAACCATTGTCGATGACAGGGCCAATTGTAACCTGTGCTTTAGGAAATAACGATTGTGTTGCTTGTGCAAGTAAATGCGCACACGAATGGCGAATAACCTCCAAGCCTTCATCGTCACGCTCAGTAATTAAAGCCAGATTGATATCCTTTTCGATAATATAACTGGTATCGACGGTTTCTCCATCAACTTTACCAGCTAATGCAGCTTTAGCTAATCCAGGACCGATATCAGCCGCTACCTGATGTACAGTTAGCGGCTTATCAAATTCTCTTTTACTTCCGTCAGGGAGTGTTACGACAGGCATAATTTTCTACTTATCTAAAATAAAAAGGTATAAACGCAATCTAAACTTGCAATTTTATGGCCCCTTGTAAAGCGCGAAAAGCACCGTGAAGGTGCTTAACAGGGATTTAATGCAAATTTTATCGTCTTAATCCTGCGGATGATATCTAATAAGCAGATTTAAATCAAAAAAAGTTTAGTTATAAACAGTGCTCTGCTCTCATTTTGACGATATTAGTCAGCTAAATAATTTTTTAATCAACTAAAGGCCATATTATGGGAACAATGATCAATACAATAGCCGCAACCATTATACTTAAAGGAACTCCCAACTTAAGATAATCGCTAAAGTGATATCGCCCTGCACTATAAACCATTAAATTGGTTTGATAACCTAATGGTGAAATAAAGCTTGCTGACGCAGCAAACATGATCACAACGCCGTAGGGTAATAAATTATAACCAAGCGCAGTGATCACACCAGATACCAAAGAAAAAGAAATCACTGCTGCGGCGTTGTTTGTAATAAGCTCGGTCAATATTACCGTTAATAAATAAGTTGTTATTAACAACGCCATAGGATGATTACCACTTAACTGGAATATCGACTCAGCCATTAACTTAGCAGCACCGGACTCAGTAAGCGCCGCCCCTAAGCCAAAAGCCGCTGCGATAGTAAACAGCACTTGTAAATCAAAACTTTTACGTGCACTTTGTAGATTAACACAGCCACTAATCACCATTAACACAGCAGACACCATCGCCGCTTCTACAATTTCTAACAGCCCTGTAGCTGCACTCACAATAAAAAAACCAACAACTCCCCCTGCTTTTAACTTGCTATATTTTGCTTGTAATTGAAGCGGCTCACTGCCACTGACTAACATAAAATCAGTTGAATATTGATATTCTCGCATAAACTGACCGTTGGAAAGCATCAAAAGTGTATCACCAGCATGGAGCTTAATATCGCCAATTTTATCCCTTATTCTTTCTCCATTTCGAATGACAGCAATAATAGCTGCATTGTATTTTTTACGGAAATTTCCCTGTTTAATCGTTTTATTAATCAAAGGATGATTGCTCCCAACAACCGCCTCAACTAAGTTAGCCCGACCAGAATCATCCGTTAATTTAAATACTTGCTCTTCTACAACAGCCAGACCTTCCATTGCAAGCAGTTCCCCGATATCACTTAAAATACCAGTAAAAACCAGTCGATCACCTACTTTTAATCGAAAATCAGGACCAACAGCTGAAATTAATTGTTCATCTCGTACCACTTCAATCAGATAAACACCTTTTAACTGTCTAAGCCCCGCTTGCTTAATCGTTTGTTTATGTAAAGGACTGTTTACCGGTAACTGCATTTCAACGGTATACTCACGTATATTCTGAATTTCTTCATCTATTTTAGGCTCAGATTTTAAAATATAACGAGCAACAAAAAAGATATATAACAAACCAACCACAACCAAAGGAATGCCAACAATAGCAATCTCAAAGAAACCTAGCTTAGCCTCTGGGTCAGTTGCCACCAAAAAGCCGTAAACTAATAAGTTTGTGCTAGAACCAATTAAAGTGCAGGTTCCCCCTAAAATAGCCGCATAGCTCATGGGTAATAATATGATTCGCTTACTGATCCTATGACTTTTACACCACTTGCTAATACTCGGTATTAACGCTGCAACTACAGGTGTGTTATTAATAAAACCACTTAATAAAGCAACAGGAAAAGTTACTTTTGCTTGGGCAACAGACGGACGTTTTTCGTTATTCAGTAGTTTATTAATTACAGGTTGAATCAGGTTAGTTTCTTTCATTCCTGCGGCAACCACATACAAACATGCCACGGTAATAAAGCCAGGATTTGAAAGCCCAGAAATAGCACCTTTAAATGACACAACATCAAAAACAACTAACAATAATAGACCACACCCAAAAATTAAATCTGGTGCTTTTTTTGAAATTAATAATATAAAAAAACAAGCTACGATTACGATAAACGCAAGGTATGCGGAAACTAATTCCATCAAGATATTTTTACCTAAAACAGAAAAAGCCGAGCAACCTCGGCTTTATATTATTTACACTCATTTATTAAACTTAGCTAAATACTGACAAAAACCTATTTTCAATCAACATTTATTAATAAATAAATACGCTCTCTATTGTTAAAGACCTATTTAATATATCCCAAATTTTCCAGCTTAAGAATAATTCTTTGTGCTGCTTCATCTGGTGTACACCCGACAGTATCAATCACAAGTTCCGGATTTTCGGGAACTTCATAAGGATCACTAATACCAGTAAATTCTTTAATGATTCCTTCTCTAGCTTTTGCATAAAGCCCTTTTCTATCACGCGACTCACAAACTTCTAAGCTTGTCGCAACATGAATTTCAATAAATCCACCTAAATGTGCGATCATTTCACGAACTTGACGTCTGGTTTCTCGGTACGGAGCAATCGGAGCACAAATCGCAATACCACCGTTTTTAGTAATTTCGCTAGCAACATAGCCGATTCGCTGAATATTTAAATTACGATGTTCTTTAGAAAAGCCTAACTCGCTTGATAGGTTTTTGCGTACGACATCACCGTCTAATAAAGTAATAGAACGCCCGCCTGTCTCCATCAATTTGTTCAACAAAGCATTAGCAATTGTTGATTTTCCTGAGCCAGATAAACCAGTAAAGAAAATTGTTAATCCTTGTTTATGACGAGCAGGATAGCGGCGACGTAATTCGTTAACCACTTCAGAGTAAGAAAACCATTCAGGTATATCTAAACCTTCAGCCAAACGGCGTCGGAATTCAGTTCCTGAAATATTTAACACATTTTGCCCTTCTTCAACGCTATCGATCGGTTGATATTCAGCTTTTTCTTCAACATAAACCATCATCTGGAATGGTACCATTTCAATTCCAAGCTCATCGGCAAACCGATTCATCAAATCTTGTGCATCATAAGCGCCATAGAAGTCTTCACCTTGAGAATTCTTACCTGGTCCAGCATGATCACGCCCCACAATAAAGTGAGTACAACCATAATTTTTACGAATAATCGCATGCCATACCGCTTCTCTTGGTCCCCCCATACGCATAGCGAGAGGAAGTAGGCTTAACATGGTCGTCTGCTCAGGATATTGCTTCACCAAATGCTCATAACAACGTACTCGGCTAAAATGATCAATATCGCCCGGCTTTGTCATTCCAACAACCGGTTGAATTAATAAGTTTGCCTCCACTTGTTTAGCAGCTCTGAATGTCAACTCCTGATGTGCTCTATGCATAGGATTTCGCGTCTGGAAAGCGACTATTTTTTTCCACCCCCATTTACAAAACTTTTCCTGTAATTCTGCTGGAGAATCTCTTAACGCTTTAAAATCGTAATGACTTGGCTCAGAAAGACCTCGTAACTTGCCCCCAAGATAAACATCACCAGCCTGCTTAAATAAATAGCTGACAGCAGGATGAGCATCATCACCGAATATTTTTTCTGCTTCTCTTGCTTTATCAGGTGTCCATTGGCTTTCAATATCCAAAATCGCAATAATGACGCCTTCTTCGTCACGCAGCGCAATTGAATCCCCAGTTTTAACAGTCTCTGCAAACTCATTAGAAACATCCAGAGTTATAGGCATCGGCCACAAAGTTCCATCGGCTAAACGCATATTGTCTAGCACAGAATCGTAATCGGCTTGACTCATAAAGCCTTCAAGTGGCGAAAAACCACCATTCAATAAAAGCTCGATATCACAAATCTGACGGTGAGTTAAATCCCAAGAATTAAGATTTTTCGCAGATTCTTTTGCTATTTTTGCCTCTTCCAAGTTTAAATATAAATCCTTTAATTCGCCCCCATGAGCACGATATTCAATTTGCATTTCCGCTTTCCTGATAATAGATAATTGTTGATTACTAAACGAGCAAGAGTCTAGCATAGTTGTTCTCTAAAGCCTTTAAATGCTAGATAATTTGTCGGCATATTATCACGTTTCAAACACTTTTCTCCTCACGGATAACACAATCTAACCTTGGAAATTAAAAGAATAATCAGTTAAGATGCTCCTCCGATATAACTGACCCAAACACCATGCTGAAAAACATATTTTTAAATCCTAGATATCAACCTTACTGGAAAGTTTTATTTTGGTTGGTTTTTGCGACACTACTTTTCTTAACCTTAACGCCCCAACCTCAACAGCCTATAAAACTCCAAAATATTGATAAACTTTTTCACTTTATTGCTTTTGCGGGCTTTACAGCCCTGTTAAAAATTGCCTTTCAACGTTTAAAGCGAATTACAATTATTAGCTTAAGTATCGCACTAGGGGTTCTCATTGAGGTTATCCAGTACTTTATACCCAACAGAGGATTTAGCTTTGCAGATATGTTGGCCGACGCTCTAGGTGCTTTAATAGGTCTTGCTTTAGGTATTTACATCATCAATAGACAAAAACAGTTGCCTGTTCAGTAACATTACAATTAAATAAAAAATTCATGGTGTTGTTTTACAATTTCTCACTTACCCATTGGTTATTTATTGCGTAGAATAACAGCTCAATAAATACTCGCTCAAAATTATCAGCGTGACAAAAATATTAATTTGTTAAGGAATTGACTTGAACCTATTTAACCTTTTCAGCAA